>CAYVSF010000319.1:0-4241 GCA_964453775.1 uncultured Bacteroidales bacterium | reverse complement strand
CATTCATCGAGAATGTGCTGAAATAAAAAATGAATATCTTTCTTTAAATTTCTTCTATTGGCCATAAAGGAATTATATTGAGAAATTTATAGTAAGATATCTCAAAATATCCATAAAATCAAACAAGCAGGAAAAAAAGAATGTATTAATCATACCGGCTATGTAGTTCCTCCCCATTCTCATTATGAAGCCTAATTGTTTTCTTTTTCAATTTTACGATTTCATAATTTTTACGGTATTCAATATTCACCATTGCATTGTTTTCAAAGCCTGTTTCTTTCGACCACTGTACAAAATTAAAATCAGCCTGCAGTAAATCCAGCCTATAATCGTAAATACAATTATAAATTCTACTACTATAACTAGCAATTGCAGAAAGGAAATAATAGCCTACATCAAAGCCATGAAACCCGTATTGGTCCGGCTCTGTACGGTAGACTTCCCTAAATTTAAGTACAAAATCCTGTACGTTTTTATCGGAATAATCTACATAAAAAGGAGTGGACAGGCAGATATTGAGATTATAATAGTATTCCGGATCTATATTCCTAAAACGATACCATCTATGCATTCCAAAAACTTTAACATCGTATCCAAGGGATAGCAGTGTGTTCATATTGGTAAGTACATCTGTTACGAATACCTCATTATTGGTAGGCATCAACACAATATTTTTCTTATCCAGACTAAGGGCTTGTTCCAATGTACTAAGGCTATCCTGAAATGCCACTTCCTTAAATTGAACATGGAATAGCAGCGTATCTTTTCTGATATGCTGAAAAAGTCTTTCCTTTACCAGTTCAACATTTGGATATTGAAGGCTGTCGCCGTTATGAACCAAAATAATATTATGCCGGTAGGAGTTGGAAGCAAGCTTGGTATACTCCTCTACTTGAGCAGGATAGGAGGGAAAAACCTGGAACAGGTTGGGAGTCTCAGCAAGAAGATCTTCACTATCCGAGAATGGTGAAACAATTGGAATATTATGTTCTTTCGCAAAAGGCACCACTCTTCTTAGATTATTTCTGTAGACAGGCCCTATAATCATATCCATATATCGCATGGAGGGATCCTGGAGTATTTCTGAAATGGTAAGGGAATCACTTTGCGTATCAAAAACATTTAGATTAATGGACATGCCCATCGACTTCAGGCTATCAACAGCCAGCAATATCCCCTCATAAAACTCTATATAACTATCAGATTTGGAATAGATATATGTCGGGCTGTAATAAATTCTTTCATATATCCTTTTACCCTCATCATCAAATTCGGTAGAATCGATGTAGTATTCCTTATTGTTCTCTTCAAGAAACAAAGGAAGCATTAGGGCCACCTGATATTCTTTCCTGGTGTTAAAGCTGCTATCACAAAATCTTATTAGCGGCTTGTAGGAAGTTGTTCGATCAATTGTATATAACCGGGATCTTTCAATTGTATCGCTAAAAGAAAGCATAACCGGTGAAAGCGTGTCTTCCCGCGCAACAGGAATTTTCAAAACCTGTTCAATCTTCAATCCATCTTTGAGGAAAGGATTCTCGTCAAGCAACTCATCTTCTGTTAGTTCATATTTTCTAAGCAATGAAAATATCGTTTCCTTGGGTGCTACTTTATGGTAAATATATTCGTCATCAGATTTATATGGAAGGGTATCATTTACCGTCTTCACAACCCCACCTTTTCTTAATTCTTCCACATCTACTCCAGCTTCTTTTATTTTTGGGATCCGAATTGTTTGTCCCGCTTTTAAGCCTTCTGCCAACTCCGGGTTATGCTTAATCAAAGTTTCTTTATCGACACCATAGCGCTGTTCCAGGTAAAAAAAGGTTTGTCCTCCTTTTACGCGGTGATAAAAATATTGTGCAGAAAACTTTTTGCTGGATTTTGAAAACTTCTCTTCTGATGTTTTCTTTATTGGTATTTTTAATGCCTGCCCCACTGAAATTCCCAAAAAAACCTCGGGATTTTCCTGTGTAATTTCCTTTTGACTCACATTATAAAGCTTGCACAGGTAATCCAGGCTTTCTCCCTCTTTAACCAAATGCACATAATACATCTCCCCCCCTATGATTACTTTGCTGTCTGAGCGTTCGTAGGTCAAACTATCATGTTGCGCATGAAGTTGGGTAGAAATAAAAACAGCAACTATTATCAGCAATATATTACGGCACATTTGTTCGGTTTTAAGATAAACGCAAAATACAAGGCAAAAGTAGGTTTTTCTGGAAAAAAATTAACTATTTTTCATCAATAAGCCAATAAAATAAGGAGAGCAAGGCTGCTCTCCTTATTTCATGGCAGGATATTTCTAATTTTCTCTTAAAACATATTCATCATATTCAAGTTCGAACCTCAACTTATGCTTTGATTCTTCCTGTGCAAGAGATAAAAATATATTTTTCATTTTCTCATCTGGTGCCTTCTCGGCCAAATCGCTATAGAGTTTAAAGGCATTTTTTTCTTTATTCATAGCGAGAACAAGGGCATCATGATAGGTTAAATCCGGACTTGGTTCTACGTTCACGGTATAATTACTAATTTTCAGGTCTGCTATCTGCTTTGGCTCCAAAGAATAGCTACCTTCCTCTTTTATGCGGGTTAGACGCGCTTTATGCCCAATTTCTTCTTGTGCAAATTGGATAAACACCTTGCGCATATCTTCATTTTGGGCATTCTCTGCCAGCTGATTATAAAAATCAACAGCTTCCTGTTCCTGATCTATAGCAAAATCAAGAATATCGTTAATTGTTTTGAATTCTTCCATAGCAGTAATCTTTAGGTTTTATTCAATCATAATTTAATAATTCATACACAAGCTACGATTCACTAACAGCTTCCGAATGTTCGGCAAGGGGTGAATTTTCAAAAGCTTCGTCAAAATCCTCATCAAACGCTTTTACCATATAATCGCAACCATGGTTAAACATACCCTGATATTTCTCCTCTCCATAATAGAAAAAGTTAAACTTCTCCTTCTTTTCCTTCTTCACCAAAAATGAGAAAGCTTCTTCCCGAACTTCCTCTGCAGTGCTCAAGTCATTCAATCCAAAAAGTTTCAGGAGTTGTAACAACTGTGAAATATTATCGAATTCAGTTTTGCTCTCGAACTGCTTCTCGAATAGTTGAATATGTTTCTGGGTGTTGGTAAAGCTGCCGGAGGTTTCAACAGGAAATGCTGCCGGCAGAATTAGATCGGCATTTTTTGCTGTTTCTGTAAGGAAGTAATCCTGTACCATCACAAATTCTGCATCAGAGAACCATTTTGTTACGGTTTCTTTATCAGCTGCACAACCAATTGGATCCTCACCGAAAATATAAAACTTCTTCACCACATTCTTACTTACGTTCTGAAACAGGGTTTCGCCATCAAATACAGGAACCTCATCTGCTTTCCACTTCTTTCTCAGCTTCTTAACAAACTTCTCATCTCTCATAGATTGTCCACCAATTCCAAATTCAGAAAGGACTCCCATGTCGAAAACTCCCTGAGCATTGTTCTTATCTTTCAGCATGATAAGTCCGCTTGCTGTTTTTCCAAGTTTACCGGTAATCAGATTAAGATTTCTGGCTTCTGCCGAAGCTTCCGGGCTCAACTCTTTTTCTGAAATGATAAGCATGGCATTTTGCTGTAGGTTATATTCTTCTGCAAAAGTTTCCAGGTGCTCACGGCAACAAATTCCGGACTGCTTAACCAGGTTCTCATAATCTTCGGAAAGCAATTGTTTCTTATAGGCATCAAAACCGGCTGTCCTGTCTTTGATAAAACGGCCGTTCTCTTTTTTAGAAGAAAGCAGGTAATAGTTCACAGCTTTTAGAAAGGCATAATAGGATGCTATCTCATAGCTGCGATCTACTTTATTCTTCATTCCGCTTTCTTTGTTTGCTGTTATCAGATCTACAGGGATACCATTTATTTCTCTGGCATTATTCACCATAAAACCAACTACTCCGTTATCGCGCTTCAACTCTGCTCCCATGAGATATATCTTCCCGGCCTCTTTTATTTCATCAAATGAAGCATTCGCTACGCAACAATCTTTGTAGCCATTTTCAGCTTCCAGGTAGTGGAAAGATCCCACGTGATTTGTTAATGCGCCACCACGGGCCAGTTTTTGAATCAGGTACATTTCTTCATTGGAGAGGCGTGCACCGGCAAAGAACCCGTTTTCCTCGGGATCCACGACTTTAATTTCGTCTAAAATCACATCGAAAGCCTTTTCAAAGCTGATTTCTTCAAAATT
>CAYVSF010000318.1:0-4266 GCA_964453775.1 uncultured Bacteroidales bacterium | reverse complement strand
ACAAAGGCTTGAAGCGCCTGAAGGTGATTGAAAAGAAAGAGATGACAGAAAAAGACTTCAAAAACTGGGTTAATGAAAAGCCGGAAAGAGAAGAAAAGTATGTCGAAACACTCGATTTAATCAAAAATGCATATGAAAACCGCCGTCCTTATCAGAAGTCGATGGCTTATATACAGGAGGCATTCTTCAGAGGGCCTGAAATTGTTATGTTCTCGGGAATACTTTCTGATTTGACACAAATGATGGATAGTGAGGAAGATAATGAAGAAGCCCTTGCGAAAGAAATTGAAAGCATCAAAGAGAGAGCTTCAGAGTTCTACAAAGACTATAATGCACCAACAGATAAAAAGATTTTGGCAGCCTTATTTGAGCTTTTTGCAGACCGGGTAAAAGCGGAGCACCACCCTGCCATCATTAAAACCATAGAAGAGGAATTTGATGGAGACTACAAAGCTTATGCTGATTACGTATTTGATAACTCCATTTTTGCAAGTCAGGATAAATTGAATGCCTTCCTTGATGAGCCAAAGAAAGAGGTGGTAGAAAACGATCCTGCTTATAAAGCGATGATGGACATTCGCAATAAATATTTTGAAATCATGCAATCGTATCGTGAGTATGCTCAAAACCTTAACAAAGGGAAAAGACTTTTCATGGACGGACTGATGCAAATGCAAAAGGACAAAAAGTTCTATCCGGATGCAAATTTCACTATGCGTCTCACATATGGTGAAGTGGGTGATTATTATCCTAAAGATGCTGTACACTATGACTATTACACCACTTTGAAAGGGGTAATGGAAAAAGAGGACCCCAATGATGATGAATTCATCGTTCCTGAAAAACTAAAGGAACTTTACAAAACCAAAGATTATGGACGTTATGGTGAAGGCGATGTGATGAAGCTTGGATTCATTTCTGATAATGATATTACAGGCGGAAATTCAGGATCTCCGGTAATGAACGGAAATGGGGAACTTATTGGCTTGGCCTTTGATGGGAATTGGGAAGCTATGAGCGGCGACATTGCATTTGAACCTGAGTTGCAAAGAACCATTAGTGTAGACATACGTTATGTCCTTTTCGTAATTGATAAATTTGCCGGTGCAGGACATCTGGTTGACGAAATGACTTTAGTAGAATAAAAAAATATTCCCTAACTTTGAAAGCTGCCTGCATTGGGCAGCTTTCTTTTTTTCATTAAATCTTCTATCATGAGTCATGAGGTAACTGTTTATACAGATGGTTCGGCGAAAGGGAATCCGGGGCCGGGAGGATACGGAATCGTTATGATTTCCGGAAAACACCGAAAAGAGCTTTCTGAAGGTTTTCGCCGCACCACGAATAATCGCATGGAATTACTGGCCGTCATTGTTGCATTGGAACATTTAAGAGTGCTTAATTGTAAAGTTACCATGTACACCGACTCCAAATATGTTTGTGATGCGGTGGAAAAAGGCTGGGTGTTTGACTGGGAGAAAAAAGACTTCAAAAAGAAAAAAAACCCTGATCTCTGGAAGCGTTTCCTAAAGGTTTACCGTAAGCATATAGTATCGATAAAATGGGTGAAAGGTCATGCCAATATTCCGCTTAACGAAAGGTGTGATCGGCTGGCGGTAGCAGCTGCAGAGAAACCCAACCTCAAAATTGATACTGTTTATGAAAACCAATAACTTTTTCCCTCTGTTTTTTTGAACATTCATAAACGAAAAATGTCTATTTATCAATAAGATATTTACACTATTCGTCAATTTAGTATCTTACGGTAAACAAATTAAAATTTATTCTTATGAAAAAAATAGGCATTTTATTTTTACTTCTGGGGGTGATAGGAATCAGCTCCTGCGATTTAATGGTTGTTGAATTGGATGAACCCACCAACGTGGTAGCATCCACATCTTATTCTTTAAAAGTTGAATTGTCATGGGATAATGTAGACAATGCCGATGGTTATAACATTTACCGGGCAGAGGGAGATTATTACAGTGATCCCGAAACGCTTTCATATGTTCAAGTAGGATCTACAAGCGATACTTATTATGAAGATATGGAGGTAACATCAAGTTCAAACTATTATTATCAAATTGAAGCATACAGTGATGATGATACCAGCCCGATGAGTACTCCTGTTATGGGGATTACAGTTGAACTTACCGTTGAAGAAGCATTTGATGCACTTGCAGAATTAACAGATGGAACCAGGTATACAGCCACAAGTGCAACTGAGGTACCAACAATCATCATCAATATTATTGAAGATAATGCTGTTTCCAACTCAGATATCGTATTTTTAATTGACAATACAGGTAGTATGTGGGATGATATTGATGAAGTGAAACTGGCTACTTCTAACATTATGGCCAGCCTGCCTTCAGGAACAAGAGTCGGTGCAGCTGTTTATAATGATGCCAACGAAGATCCAACCGGATGGTATGATTATACCGACCTTACAAGCGATTACCCTACCACAACTGCTTTTATCAACGCAATAGACACTTATGGTGGTGGCGATCTTCCTGAATCGGTGTATGATGGAATTTACAATGTCGTAGATGACATGTCCTGGAGCTCTTCTTCTCAACGCATTATCATCGTAATAGGTGATGCTCCCCCATTGGAGGGCACTTATACAACTTACTCACTTGATGATGTTATTAGCAAATGTATCTCAGCCGGTATTAGCGTAAACTTATACCCAATCCTGATAGATCCTTACGGATACAAAAACGGGCAACCCAACCAGTAATAAATAAAAATCAGAAAAAAGAAGGCTATTCATCAAGGATGGCCTTCTTTTTTTTATCCTCCTTTAACATGAAAACGTAAATTGTTTTACCTTTGTGTTAAATTCAGACCTATATGGATTTCATCTCTACAAGCTATGTAGCCTTTTTTCTGATTGTTGCTATAGGCATTGTAATCGGAAACATAAAAATCAAAGGCATCTCCCTGGACATCTCTGCAATTATTTTTGTTGCCCTAATTTTTGGGCACTATGGGATTCAACTTCCAAAGATATTTCAGGAGGTAGGACTTATCCTATTCATGTTTAGCGTAGGAATCCAGGCAGGACCAGGATTTTTTGATTCCTTCAGAAAGAAAGGAGCCCAATTAATTACCCTGGCCGTATTGGTAAGTGTTTCGGGCGCCATAACTGCTATTGTTTTGGGCTATGCTTTTGATGTGGACTTCCATATTGCAGTGGGGCTGTTTACCGGGGCCTTAACCAGTACATCAGGCCTGGCAGCAGCAATTGAAAGCACCAATTCACCCATGGCTTCTATCGGGTTTGGTATTGCTTATCCTTTTGGCGTCCTGGGTGTTATTCTTTTTGCAAGGCTCTCAAATAAACTTTTCAAGGTTTCCATCAAGGAAGAGGAACAGAAGTATTTGGATGAAGTCCATGAAGATCATCCCTTTTTGCAGTATAAAAACTTTATCGTTGAAAATGAGAATGCATGCGACATTCCACTGAAAGAACTAAAATTACCGGATTTGAGTCATACCAATATTTCTAAAATTTACCACCAGGGACAACTTGTTTTACCCACTGCTGATGCGGTACTTAAAAAAGGAGATTTGGTTAGAGCATGTGGAACAGAAGAAGACCTGAAAAAACTGAATTTTATTTTAGGCGAAGAAACCGATCAATCGATTCCTGAAAGTACAAAATATTCGGTTCGCAAATTTTTAGTTACAGATAAGCAGGTGCTGGGGATAACCCTGGGACATTTAAGGCCGCTTCATTCTCAACAAGCTACCATTACATCTATAAGAAGAAGTGGCATAGATATAATGCCCTCAGCAAATACGCGTTTGCGTTTTGGAGATAAAATTACGGTCATTTATCCGGAAGAAAATCAGAAAAAAATTGGAGAAATCGTAGGCGATAGCCGGAAAAAGCTGGATGAACTTAATTTTTTACCCATTGCCCTAGGTATCTTAATTGGTATCCTGGTTGGAAAACTTCGCATCCCGCTCTGGGGAGACTATAGTTTTAGCCTTGGGATGACAGGCGGGATACTCATTACAGCAATTATTCTAAGCAAAATCGGGAAAACCGGAAAAATTGTCTGGAATATATCAGGCACAATCAATATGTTCTTGCGAAAACTGGGTCTGATATTCTTCCTGGCTGCCGTTGGAACCAATGCTGGTGAGCAATTGGTAAGCACCATTCAGGAAAATGGTCTGGAACTTTTCCTGCTGGGAGCCATTATTACAATTGTACCGATGCTTTTGACAGTAGTTATCGGCCACTACGTA
>CAYVSF010000317.1:1923-4267 GCA_964453775.1 uncultured Bacteroidales bacterium | reverse complement strand
TACTTAACTTTAGGAATTTTAAATGAGAAGAAGGTGGATGTAGGCTTGGTGGAAGGTACCATGGTACGCTTTACCCCTGCAAGCCATATTCATCTTAAACTGTAACTAAAGAATAATAATTTTAGAATAAAAATGAGAACACTTATTTTAGTAATCTTAAGCCTAATGATAACTACGATTGCCTGCACACAAAACGGTGCTCCGCACCCGGAGGAAGTGAATGTGGAATACACGCCGAAGCATATCAACCTCATCCGGCCCATTGTTGAACCCGAAAAGATCTACAGAATGCACCTCTGGAATTCGAGATATAACTATTTGCCAGAGGAAATGTCCAAAATGAGGAATTTGAGAAGACTTGCACTTGATAATGTAGAAGTAAAGGATTGGGAGAGATCTAGTAAAGCAATCAGTTCATTTAAGAATTTAGAAGTGTTGGAGATTTATTCGGAATTGCCTTTTTTACCTTTTAATCCTACCAATTTAAAATCTTTAGAAAAGTTAAATTTAATGGGTAGTAGTGGGTATAATTTGGAAAAAGCTATCACTAAAATAGAAAAGCTTGAGAATTTGAAAGTTTTATTTATTGGGGGGCTGGATGTTATTGAAATACCTGAAAGTATTTTAAAGTTGGAGAGCTTGGAGGAACTTGATATTGGTTATCATAATGAAGCCTTAGATTATAAAGCTGCCCTTAATCTTATCAGCAGGTTACCAAATTTAAAATCTTTATCGATTGATATGGCCTCACTTACTAGTATTGACGAAAGTTTTAAGAATTTAAGGCATTTGAATAAAATTTCATTTTATGATTGTGAAATAAACCTAGATGAATTCTTCATGCTGACAAAAGGCTGGGATAACTTAGAGGAATTAGTACTTGAAGACATGAGTATGGTTAGACTACCATCCTCTATTACTCAATTGCAAAGTTTAAAATCCGTATCGTTTTATCATAATCCGGATTTGGATCATGCCTCGCTTTTCAGGCAACTGGCAAAACTGCCGCATCTGGAAGAGTTGAATATATCTGAGACGGTCGATTATCAGAAAGATACTCTTTTTCATCTTCCCAGGGAGATAGGGATGCTTAAAAATTTGAGAAAGCTTGAAATGGAGAATATGTATAGGGTAGATTATGCGAATTTAATTGAACAAATAAAGGATTTGCCTCATTTAGAAACATTAAGCTTATATAATTCAAATCATTATAAGAAATTGCTTTATGATTTAAAAAATTACTCATTGCCAGCAAGCATTAAGAATTTAAAAAATCTTAAAAACCTAAATGTAGGCAGAACAAATATTGGTATTTTTGATGACGTAGAAACGCTACCTGAATTAACCCACTTAAATTGTTCTGATTTAGCTTTGGAACCTGCATTTTATAGAGTTGTTTTTAATACCACTTCTTTGAAATCATTGAACCTAAATGCTTGTGAAATAAAAGAATTTCCCGAAGGCATACTCAAGCTCAAAGAGCTGGAGCATTTGGATTTAGGGAACAACCAGATTAGTGAACTGCCGGAAGCCATCACGCAGCTAAAGCACTTGAAATACCTGAATTTAATGGGAACCTTAATTTCCCTAAGCCAGGAGAAACGAGATAAAATTGAAAAAATGTTGCCCAATACCCTGGTCTTTTTTGGAGAGTACAGGGCCTACGATCCGGATTGGATGGACAGGTAGCAAAATCAGGGCAATTGGCCTAGCGATTTGCCCTGTGATGCGAGCGGCATTTTCAGAAAAGCTGGTAAGAATACTTAAATATGGAAAAGTCATCTTTAGCATTAACACTTTATCTGGAGTGGTTAAAAGAGATTATTCAGGAACGGTTTGCAGGGCAGAAACATTGTTCGCTGAACGATTTGCTTGCATTGCATCCCGAGCCCGTTTTGCCTGCTGATTGCACCGATACACTGTGTGGACTATTTTATAGGACCAAGCTGTCTCCAGGTGAGAAGATCATATTTCTTTTAAGTATTGCTCCCTATTATATTCCGGATTTTTTGGGCAAATTGCTACCCATTGAAGGTCAACAGCAGGAGCTGGATCCTGCCTTTAGCAGGAGTGCAATAAATAAGAATTGTATTCCTACAGTTGCCACTGCATTGACAATCCTGGCAGGAGAGAACATTCACCAACGGCAAGAAAGCCTGCAGCTGTTTATTGCCGGGGCGGCCCTGGTAAAAAACCAACTTATTTATATCGCACGGTCCACCCCTTATGATCCCTTTACCACCTTGCGCTTGCTACCCGGAGAGCATGCTTTCCAATATTTATTAACGGGAGAGGAGCAGCATCCTTCCTTTTCGGGAGATTTTCCTGCTGTACTTTTAGAAAC
>CAYVSF010000317.1:0-1913 GCA_964453775.1 uncultured Bacteroidales bacterium | reverse complement strand
ACTCCTGGGAAGACCTGGTTTTACCACCCGAAACTTTGCATCAGGTAAAGGAAATAAAAGAATGGGTGGAATTTGAGAAGAAGCTTAAGCAGGAAGAGCGCGAAGCAACAAAGTTTAAACCCGGGTGTAAGTGTTTGTTTCATGGCCCGCCGGGAGTTGGAAAGACCCTGGCAGCGACTTTACTGGGAAAATATACCGATAAAAAAGTGTATAAAATCGATCTTTCGGCTGTTGTTTCTAAATATATTGGAGAAACAGAAAAGAACCTATCTGCTGTCTTTGATCAGGCAGCGCATGGTAACTGGATCCTGTTTTTCGATGAAGCAGATGCACTTTTCGGGAAACGGGGCATTACAAAAAGCTCCAATGATCGCTACGCCAATCAGGAAGTTGCTTATCTTTTACAACGCTTTGAAAATTACGAGGGCGTGTCGATCCTGGCATCAAACTTTAAGGATAATATTGATACGGCCTTCTTTCGAAGATTTCATATCATTGTGAAGTTTTCCAACCCGGATACGGATGAGCGACTGAAGTTATGGAACGGTTATCTTCCCAAAGGGTATCATTATGAAGAGCAGATTGATATTAACGAGCTTGCGTCGAAAGTGGATGTAAATGGGGCTGCCATCTACAATGTTATGCGAAGAGCTTACATGAAAGCCGTTTTGAGAAATGAAAAGGTGATTTTGGGGCAGGATTTGCTCGATTCAATCAGAATGGAAAAGGCCAAGGAGGGAAAATTGGTTTGATTCAATTAAAATCCTGGATTAAAATATGAAGATTAGCACAAATATTTTTTGTAATTCTATAACTCTCATTATCTTTATACGCGAAACTCAAATTTATTAACGTATGACTCCCTCTAAATATTTGATATACAGTTTTTTGTGGCTAAAATGCAGCATCCGGTGTTTTTATACCGGTATGTGGGCATTCGGGTATCGGATGAGAATACCGACTTAAATCTGTATTGAATTCTCAGGGAGCATTTTTATAGTCACTATGGACACAACAATTGAAACCAAGGTTACTGTTGACGCAGAAATAGTAAACGTTATGGACAATCCTTTCCCCGGTTTACGCCCTTTTAGAATGGAGGAAAGTCATCTTTTCTTTGGCAGAAAGAACCAGGTACGTGAAGTTCTTGAAAAACTCAATCGCAATAACTTTGTGGGTATTGTGGGGAAATCTGGTATTGGAAAGTCTTCATTTGTGAATTGCGGTATACTGCCCGGGTTAAAATCAGAAACTAATTTAACGGGAAGGGCCTGGAAAATAATCAGTTTTAGACCTGGAGGTCATCCGATGATGAGAATGGAAGAAGTATTTTCAGAGGCCCTAACCAACGATCCCGATTTCACCGAAGTTGATTATAAAGATAAAGCCTATAGTTTTCCTGATGATTTGGTTGATTTAGCAAAAGATTATCAGGCAAAAAGTAGAAAAAATTTACTCATTTATATTGATCAGTTTGAAGAGATATTTCGTTTCTATGAAGAAAATAATGAAGAGGATACAGATATTGTTGCCTTCATAGAATTGATCAATAAAATTATTTCTGATGATAGTGCTTCCATCAGCTTCATTATTACAATTCGTTCTGATTTTGTGGGGGATTGCTCGCGTTTTCCCGGGTTTACAAAAGCCTTGAATAACAGTCAGTTTTTAATTCCTCAAATGACATTTGAGGAGAAGAGAGAAGCGATTGAAGGACCTGTTAAGGTCATGGGAGCATCCATTGAGGAAGATTTGGTTGGGAAAATACTGCAAGACATTAACGATCGTCATGATCAATTGCCACTGATGCAACATTCCCTCATGAGGACATGGGATTATTGGAAGTCGGTAAAGATGGGCAATGAACAAATCAGTCTTTCGCACTATGAAAGCATAGGGGGGATGGAAAAAGC
>CAYVSF010000316.1:0-4267 GCA_964453775.1 uncultured Bacteroidales bacterium | reverse complement strand
GCCTGGGCCAACACACTTTTCCGAGAGCTTATCTAAAATATTAAGAACGAGCAAATAGAGTTTACCAAATAATAAAGCTCAAGTCCATTTAAACAGCAATATAGATATATATTAACTAAATTCCTTCTTGCTGGAAATCTTGGAAGATAGTTTTATCTTTGCTGAAAATTTAGAATCCATGCTTTCAGTAGATCAACTAATTGTTGAGTTCGGTAGCTTCCGGTTGTTTGACCACATTTCATTCCAAATCAATCCACAAGACAAGATTGGATTAACGGGCAAGAATGGGGCAGGAAAATCAACTCTTCTTAAACTTTTCACTGGCGAAATTAAACCAACAAAAGGACAGGTGACGGTCCCTTCTGATATTACACTCGGATACCTTCCACAACACATGGAAATTTCCGATGATACCACTGTCTTTGAGGAAGCTCGAAAAGCTTACCGGGAAATCTTAAACTTGCAAAATCAAATCAATCAGCTTAACCAGGAAATAGCCAAGCGTGAGGACTACGAATCGGAAAGCTATATGAAATTGATCCATAAAGTAACTGAGAGCAACGAACGACTTGATTTACTTGGTGTTTCCGACATGGAAGGAGCCATTGAGACAACCCTTTCCGGCCTGGGTTTTAAACCTGAGGATTTTCAAAGACCCACTGCTGAATTTAGCGGTGGATGGAGAATGCGGATTGAATTGGCCAAGATATTGCTGAGAAAACCGGATGTTCTTTTGCTCGATGAGCCCACCAACCATTTGGACATTGCCGCTATTCAATGGTTCGAAGATTTTCTCAAGGACTTCCCCGGAGCAGTTGTTCTTATTTCACACGACAGGGCATTTTTAGATGCCATTACCAATAGAACTGTTGAAATTAGCCTCGGAAAGATCCAGGACTATCCCATGCCCTACTCAAAATATGTGGAAGAACGCAAAATGAGGAGAGAGCAGCAAATTGCAGCTTACGAAAATCAGCGAAAAATGATAGAGGAAACGGAAGAGTTTATCGAACGCTTCCGCTATAAAGCCACTAAGGCAGTTCAGGTACAGTCCCGGATAAAACAATTGGAAAAACTCGACCGAATTGAAATTGAGGAGGAAGATACCAAAAGCATGCGTATTAAGTTTCCACCTGCCCCACGCTCTGGAGATATTGTAGTGAAGGCAAAAAACCTTAGCAAAGCATATGGGAAGAACCAGGTTCTACAAGATTTAGACCTTTATCTTGAAAGAGGTGAAAAAATCGCATTTGTGGGGAAGAACGGAGAAGGAAAAACAACTTTATCGAGAATCATTACAGGAGAGCTTGAGTACCAGGGGGAACTAAAAATCGGGCACCAGGTGGAAATCGGATACTATGCACAAAACCAGGAAGAAAGCCTCTATCCTGAAAAAACTGTATTCCAAACTATTGATGATATTGCCGTTGGAGATGTACGAACAAAAATAAGGGATATCCTGGGTGCCTTTCTCTTTAGCGGGGAAGATATTGATAAAAAAGTAAAAGTGCTTTCCGGAGGTGAAAAGGCCAGGCTCGCACTGGCAACTCTTCTCCTGAAACCTTATAATTTACTGGTTCTGGATGAGCCTACCAACCATCTGGATATGCGTTCGAAAGAGATTTTGAAAGATGCCCTGCTGAATTACGACGGGAGTTTGATCCTGGTTTCGCACGATCGTGAATTTTTGCACGGACTGGTTGGTAAAATTTATGAATTCAAGAACAAAGGGATCAAAGAATTTATTGGAGATATCTACGATTTTGTAAAAAGATTTAAAATTCTGGAAAAGAAAAGAATTCAGCAGAAAAAGAACCAATCAAAAGATAAAAAAGGAAAAGACAACAATTCTGCGAATAAAGAAAACTACCTGAAAAAAAAGGAGAGGGATAAAAAGCTTCGCAAAGTAGATAAAAAAATCACACAGGCAGAAGAAGAAATAACCCGGATGGAAGATACGCTCGCCGAAAAAGAAAAATTACTTAGCAGTGGTGAAGCCAACCCTGAGGACCATGAATTTTACAGCGAGTACGAAAATCTAAAAGATAAAATCAACAAAAAAATGCATGAATGGGACGATCTACAAATGCAATTGGATAAAATGAAAGAAGAAGGATTTTAAGTATATTTACATTGATGAATCAATTCAGGAAATACCTTGTCTACGCTTTAAGCATCATAGCTGTATTAGCATTATCGGCTTGCGCTGGAGGAAAACTATTCTTTCAACCCCGGAACCTCGTTAATACCTACCACCCGAAAGATGCAAGACCAATTCCCAACATCAAGACATACCATCCGGATGATCAAAGCACTGAAATAAGCCTCTGGTATGCTTCCAACTCTTTCATTCCATTCATTAACGACAGTTTAAATCATATTGAAGGGATAGAAATAAAGCTCTATCCCGATGATAACAATGAAGACATTATTGAGAAGAGCTTCGGATTAGATGACCTGGATTATACAGATAAACAAGTAAAAGCAAGGTTTACCTTTTCCACAACACCCGATCACAATTACCTTGCCGAGGTAACCACCAATTACCACCAGCAGAGTTCCAGAAGGTTTATTCGAATTGTCAGAAAAGGGAGCAATTTAAATCAGTTCATCAAAATATACACTAAAAAAAACAAGCTGATAGCTGATAATAGCACGATTAACATCAATGAAAAAGTTTATTTTGAATCCAATTATTTTAAAAATGGAGAATACCGGGTTTCCTACTATCAACCTTTTCAGGCTGCATTGCATCCTCCTTCGGCTCCAGACAGTCTTAATAAGGTAGACGAACCGGATTCAACCTACACAAGATTCCTGAACAAAAAAGAAGGATTCACCCCAAAACGAGAAGGCCTCTATTATTTTACCCAGGACGATTCACTTCAGAACGGCTTTTCCATCAAGGTATTCAATCCTTTTTATCCTGATATACGCACACCACAGGCGCTATATGAAGCATTAAACTATCTTGTGAATACCGATACGCTGGACAAACCAAAAAATCCGAAGGAATATAAACTTTGGGTAGACAACTTTTGGTTGGAAAGAGCAGAAAATATAGAGCGTTCACGTAACCTGATAGAGGTTTATTACAATCGGATACGATATGCCAACATCTTTTTTACGTCTTACAAAAAGGGATGGAAAACAGATCGTGGACTTATCTATGTCATGTATGGATTGCCCGATGAAATTTATATCAGTCAGAACAGCGAGAAATGGTCTTACAATCCCTCTGGCATAAATCCCGGATTAATTTTTAATTTTAATATAAAGGATCATCCGCTTACTACGCAGCATTATCTGCTGGACAGGGAAAAGTTAAAATTTACCAACTGGGATGCTATTCAAAAAGCATGGCTGGAGGGCAATGTTATTTATCATCAGAATTAAGAAAAACCTATGCAAAGTAAAAGCAAAGAAACCGATTTTATTTTTGGAATAAGAGCTGTAATGGAAGCCATTGAAGCAGGGAAACAGGTAGAAAAAATTCTTGTTCAAAAGGGTTTAAAAAGCAAACTCTACTACGAACTAATGGAGCTTTTAAGTAAATTCGACATCCCCTATCAAATTGTTCCGCTGGAAAAGATCAATCGTATTACCAGAAAGAACCACCAGGGCGTACTTGCACTTATTTCTCCGGTTAGTTTCTCCAATTTGGAAAATTTATTACCCCAGCTCTTTGAAAATGGTGAAACACCCCTGCTGCTTATTCTTGATAAGGTAAGTGATGTTAGAAACTTTGGTGCTATCGTTCGTTCGGCTAATTGCATGGGTGTAAATGCCATTATTGTGCCCACCAAAGGCTCCGCAAGAATTTCGTCCGATGCCATTAAAACATCAGCCGGAGCACTTCATCATACGCCGGTGTGCCAAACCAAATCAATTCGAAGAACACTTGATTTTCTGAAGAAAAGCGGAATACAAATCATTGCAGCTACAGAAAAGACAAACCAACAAGTTAGTGACATCGATTTTACAGTCCCATCAGCTGTAATTATGGGGTCTGAAGAAAAAGGGATTGCAGAAGAGTTTCTTGAAGCATCAGATAAACTAGCCAAAATACCAATTGTTGGTGAAATTGCCTCCTTAAATGTTTCGGCAGCTGCTTCCATTTTTCTTTATGAAGCTGTGCGCCAAAGAGGGTAAGTTCAACTACGCTTTGAGAATGGTGAAATAAAAGGTACTGCCTTTATCTGGTAGGCTTTCGACCCAAATATTTCCGTCCATTTTCTCCACAAACTCTTTCGAGAGGAGCAATCCC
>CAYVSF010000315.1:0-4267 GCA_964453775.1 uncultured Bacteroidales bacterium | reverse complement strand
ACAAGCCCATGTATGAATGGGAATGGGATGTGCCAAAGAAAATCGAAACCCTGGCTAAAAAGATTTACGGAGCAGCAGCTATTGATTTTTCAAGCCAGGCCAAAAGGGATCTAAAGAAAATAGACCAGCTGGAGCTTTCCAAGTTGCCGATATGCGTAGCAAAAACGCAAAAGTCGCTTTCGGATAATCCTAAATTACTGGGAAGACCTAAGGACTTCGTGGTAACCGTCAGACAAATCGAGATTGCTTCGGGTGCAGGCTTCCTGATACCAATCACAGGTAATATTATGCGAATGCCTGGTTTGCCGGCCACACCTTCGGCAGAAAAAATCGATATAGATAAAGATGGAAACATCTCAGGATTATTCTAAGTCTTTCAACAAAACAAAAAACCACCGCAGCTGCGGTGGTTTTTTTTATACCTAATTTATACAACTACTCATAATGTAATGTATCTGCGGGATTTGCTTTGGCTGCTCTAAAAGCTTTGTAAGATATCGTAATGAATGCTACAAGCAACGCAACTAAAATCGCAAGAAAAAAGTAATACCAGGACAGATTTATCCTATAGACAAAATTATTCAACCATTTATCCATATAAAACCAGGCAACTGGTATTCCTATCAGGCTTGCCAGTAGTATCAGTCGACCGAACTCTTTACTAATAAGCAATACCAACTGGTTGGCAGAAGAACCAAACACTTTACGCACCGCAATTTCTTTGTTTTTCTGGTTTATCACAAAAGATATCAGCCCCAATAAACCCAGGCAACTAATAAAAATGCATAACATGGCAAATACAATAAACATCTTCATCGTGTTGAGCTCGTTGGCATATTCGTATTTAAAACGATCTTCCACGTAGTAGCCATGAAAGGGCTCCCTGGGAAACAATGATTCCCATATCTCCTCTACCTTTTCTCTTCCCTTTGCCAGATTATTTTGATTGAGTCGGGCTATTACTGTTTGGAAATCCATAGGATAATAAAGGAAAACGGCTGGTTCAATAGGAGTTAAGAAAGAATAATAGTTATAATCTTTAACCACACCTATCACAGTGAGCCTCAAAGCGGTATCAGAACTGCTACCATAAAACTGTTTACCTATAGGCTTCTCCCATCCTAAATGCTTTACAGCTGACTCATTTAAAATAATCCCCGCATCCAAATCGCTGGCTATTTCTGTATTAAAATTTCGTCCTTCTATAATAGGAATCTCATAAAGGGGAAAGAAATCCTCATCTATATAACCATACCGCACCATGAGCTTGGTTCTTTCGGCATCGGCCACGAATATACCACCCTGGTTTCCTGCAGCTCCTGTATGACTGCTTGAAATGGCCACTCCCTGAACCATGCTTTCCTGCTCCAATTTAGCTTTAAATAATTCCATCTCTTTTAATCGTTGCTCATCTTCAACCGCAGTAAAAGGAACAGCTAATAATGCTTTATCATTGTATCCCCTATCTTTGCTCTTAAAATAGTTTACCTGACTAACAATAACAAAAGTTGCAATTAAAATCACTATAGAAACAACGAACTGTACAATAACCAGTGCTTTTCGGAGAAATCCCCTGTTCCCTCTGGTGCTTCCGGAGTCCGGACCGCGAAAAATAACGGCAGGTTTAAAAGAAGATAAATAAAACGCAGGATAGAAACCAGATAGAAAACTTACGAAAAAGACAACAACAATAATAGATGTAACAAAGACAGAATTGGAAAGGGAGAAATCCAATTCAAGAGCAAGCATTTTACTGAGTTCGGGGAGGGCCAGCGCCATTATTCCAATGGCCAATATCGTTGCCGAAACAGTAGTTATTAAAGATTCTCCCAAAAATTGTGACATCAGGCTTCCTCTTCCTGCCCCAATTACCTTTCTTATCCCTACTTCACGAGACCGTTTCATTCCCATTGCAGTAGTCAGGTTAATGTAATTGATACAAGCGACTAATAATATCAAAACAGCTACAACTCCAAATATCAACACCTGAGAAAAGTCGCCCTGATGATAGTTAAACACCTGGAATTTAACATGTCCGGAATGGAGGTGGATATCCAACATAGCTTGAAAATACATTTCCAAATTGGGCCATTGATTTTCACCCAGATGATCATCTAAAAAAGCCGGCATCTTTTCCTCGAGTGCAGCAACAGAAGCACCCTGAGCGATTTGCACATAGGTATCGAATGAATTGCTGCCCCAGCTATTGCTACCGGCAAACATATCTTCAAGGATTTTGAAAGGAAGTAAAGACTCAAAATACACGGTGGATGTTTGAGGTAAATCTTTAAAAATACCGGTTACAATAAACCCCATATTATTAATCTCAATAATTTCACCCACTGCATCCGCCGGATCCCTAAAATACAGTCCTGCAGATTTTTCAGAGAGCACTATGGAATTAAACTTTTTAAGTGCCTCCTCTTTATTGCCATGCAAAAGTTCAACGCTTAGCATATCAAAGACAGTAGAGTCGGCAAAAGCCGAATAATTAAGATCAATGCTTTTATCCTTATAAAAGGTAACCATTCTTCGATTACTATTCATCCTCAAAGTTCGAATAACCTCAGGAAAATCATTGTGTAAAGCCTCTGCGAGTGGACCCATGGTCACAGCTACATGCTGCTCCCCAACGCCGGGTTCATTTTGTATTTCAACAACACGATATTTATCCTCCACATTACTAATATGCGTGTTAAAACTCAATTCGCGTTGGAGATATAAAACGATGATCAAGAAAGAAGCAATCCCGATACCAAGACCCAGAAAATTAACAAAAAAATGCACTCTGTGTCTAAAAACAGAGCGCACGCTCACAATAATAGAATTTTTAATCATGTGGGATGTTTTTTATTTAAAGACGACTATCATCCTCAAATGATGCAAACACCAAACCTTAAGAATACAATTCATTCACTTCAAACTACTCATAAGCAACAGCAGCATATCCCACCCAATGATGAATATGGGCGGGAGCTGTAGTTCCCATATTTAAATCCTCAAGTGCGATAGGAGAATATTTTATACTGGTACTGTATTCCAGTAACTTCCCATTTAATTTCTTTTCGTTTAAATTCTCGTGCAAATAAAAAGCAGTAAGCAAACCAACAGGAACTGCATATCTTCCACACCAGGTCCATTTATAGGTTTTATAATCTTCATCACTCAAGGTATAAGATGTAAATGCTTTTATCTTTTCCGGTATCAGTTCACCTTCAAGGCAAGTCGTAATGATTTCTTGCTCGTGCTCAAGTGCCATTTTATATCCTGTCGTATCTGCTCCATATCTTGCATAACTTTTACCTCCCCAAGCCTGATCTCCATAATGTACCGCATCATTTGATATAAGAATAGAAAAGTCATCTCCCCAGGCCCACCCCTTTTCTTTTGCAATCAGGGCGAGAGAAGCGGCCATTTCTTCCGACACTTCCAACATTCTATTGTAAGACATAGAAGGAACTAGTATTGGTACTATCTGAATATCCGGGTTGAATCGCTGTAAGAAAGGGATTAAGGCCTCCAGGGAATGCTCTTTTTCATGCATGGGCCGATGAACTTGAAATAAACTTGGATCCAACACTTCCATAAGGTCTTTTCTGACATCTGAGACCTTCACTTTTCCTTCCGGTCCCTGCCAGTAATCAAAATCTTCGAAAATCAACCGGTCTTCAAGGCCAAAATCTCTTGCGCGATGGGCCACACCAAAAAGAATTACCGTATTGGCATCTATTTTCTTCAATAAAGCAGGGTACAAATGCCCTACGTAAGCATAATCATCATGTGGAGAAATAGCAAGGCGTAGAGCAGAGGATAAAGAATCTGCTGCTAAAAGGGAGGCCTCAAAGCTTCTTTTTCTTTCCATACGCTGCATAAGGCTGTCCATCTGCCAGCTATAGCTTGCAAAACCTATGGTATCGACAGGCTTACGAACTGAAGCCTCATTTTTAACAGACATTTCACATGAATACAAATGGAAAAGAACAAGGGCTAATAATAAAGCAATTGGTACAAACTTAATATTTGACCTCATTATAATCGTTTTTGAACTTTAAAGAAAGTTATTCGATTTTTATCGATGGCATCATAATAAAAGGTTTCATGATAATAAGGCAGATATCTGGGGTCTATTTCGTTGAAAATCTCTTCATGGATATTTTCGTCTGAAAAATAGTAGACCATATCGGCCAGTTCATCATTCAGGGTACCTTCTTCGCAGCTATATTCCGTACCGTACCATACCTCCCTGTAATGGACATTATCATAAACA
>CAYVSF010000314.1:0-4272 GCA_964453775.1 uncultured Bacteroidales bacterium | reverse complement strand
GATCCATTTAAACATAAGTCCTATACCACCAAATTGCCCAACACAATACGAAATCGATATTAGAATGGCAATAATGGCGCCAACGGCTCTTAAACCCTGTGAGTAATAACGGTCTCCAATAAAATCGGCGGCTGTATATTTCCCATATTTCCTTATTTGGCCTGCCATCAGTATCAATAGCAAAACATATCCACCTGTCCAGCCAATAACATAGGCCAGTCCATGGTATCCCGATCCATACATCAGAGCGGCCATACCAAGAAAAGAAGCTGCACTCATCCAGTTTGAGGCAATTGCCATACCTGAGCCCACTTTTGTGATGCCTCTTCCGGCTGCGTAAAAGTCGGTGGTGTCTTTCGCTCTGAAAAATATACCCACAAGAACAAAAAGAACAAGAATAGTAATTAATATGATTGCGGGACCTACCTTGAAACTACCTTCTAATTGCGTTGCAGCAGTGGCAGCATGAGTAATAAAAGGCAAAAATAGTAGTGATAAAAGTATATATGCTTTTTTCATAATTTTCGGATTTAGTATATGAATATGTCTTATTAATCAATTATTTCAAGTTTGGCATTTACACGATCTGTGAAAACGCAATATAACCAGCAAAGACCTACAAACAAGATGAGTAGGAAGACTGCGGTGTAAAAGTAATGGAAAGGGAATCCCAAAAACTTGAAATCTGTTAAAAATGATTGATTATGAACCATATATTTTTTCATCACCAGAGGTAGCTGCAATTTCGATTCTGCTGTTAGTGCTTCAATCCCGTCTGATCGAAGTTCCAATGGTAAAATTTTTGAGCGTACATCTGTAGAATTTAGGTTTAATAGCGGACTTAGCTTATTAGAGAGGCTTTTCTTGGCCTCTATATAATCAGGATTCGAAATATTTGAAATACTTTTTCTCTTCTCTTCAAATTCCCGAATCATTACTACAAGTTCCTCTTTCAGCGAATCGGGTGTAAGTTGATAAACCGAATAGCTTATGGCATTGTTTAATACGGGCTTGTCTGTATCGGAAAGCATAATTTTCCCAAGGACTGTAAGGGTGGACTTTCCAAACTTCATCATCTCCACATCGGTTGCTTCACCTTCTTTTACCTGTTGCCATACATTCTGGAATGTTAAATAATCTTTCTCGGGAGTTGGTTTTTCCACTATTCTTAGCAAAAAATGAAAACCAAAAACTGCCACTAACCAAATTAGCACCAACCAAATAACTATATTTCTGTTTGATCTAGCTTGAGGAGTGGTGGGTTTAAAAAAACTAATGTGGTAATCGTTAGTTGTTTTATCCATAATTTTAGGGTTGAGGGTGAATAATTATTGAAATACAAAATACAAAAAAAATACTCACGAGTCGTTTTTTCGGGCTTTTTTTAATAGTATGACATAGAAAAACTTATGGCTGAGGGATGTTTGCCACAAGAGAGGGTGGCTTGCAGAATTTACGTCTTTGGGAAATAGATTCTTATTGAGTGCCTTTTGAAAATATATGAGCTATTTTAGCTATAGAAGCTCTAAACAGTCTGATTATACTGATATGAACGTACAGTCAAGTAGTGTGTGTGTTTGAATCTAAATAAAATGGCAATGAAATTATCATACCTAAATAATGTTGGTTGTTTTTTTGTAATCCCCGACAGGTATAAATGGCCTTCACTTATTTATGTGTTTTTATTAGGAATAATTTTCAGTTCGGTGTAAATTTATCTATGGAAACCGCAGCAATGAAAATTCAGGCAGAAACGATTATCATAGAGCAAACCTATCTTGTTCCTATTGAACGGGTTTGGAAGGCTATTACCACTTTAGATGAAATGCAAGAATGGTTTTTTGAACAGCTCGAGAAATTCGAAGCAGCAGTAGGTTTCGAAACTAAATTTACCATCTATATAGAGAAACAGAAGTTTCCACATGTATGGAAAATTATAGATGTACAACCGCCCGGGAAAATGATCTATGATTGGAGTTATGAAGGATATCCGGGAAAATCCATTGTGCGTTTCGAACTTTTCAAGAAAGAAAATGCAACGCAATTGCGGTTAACAGATCAGGTCATTGAGCCCTATCCGAACTCGATTCCCGGGTTTAAGAGGGAGAGAGGGCTTCAGGCTTGGAACTTTTTCATTAAAAAAAGCCTGAAAACCTATCTTCAAAAGCAAAAGCTAAATGATAGCGGATTATAAATATCGTGGACTTATTGCTGCTTGCGGCATGAATTGTGGTCTCTGTATCGGACGTTTGCGGGAAAAAAGGCGTTGTGGGGGCTGTTACAAAATGAATGATGACAATAAGCCGAAGGTTTGCAAGAGTTGTGGAATTGTAAATTGCGAAGTTTTAGCTGAAACTACCTCCGGCTTTTGCTATGAATGCAAAAAATACCCTTGTACGCGGTTAAAAAATCTTGATAAAAGGTACCGGAATAAATATGGCATGAGCATGTTGGAGAACCTTGAATTTATTCGTGTATACGGACTGGCACATTTCCTTTCGAATGAGGAAAAGAAGTGGCAATGCAAAGTTTGTGGTGCCGGATTGTGCGTCCATCGGGATTATTGTCTGGAATGTAAAACACCCTTGAGTTAATTTTTACTGCTGGGGCATGCACGGCTGATAAAGCGCAGCGGGAACCAGTTTTTTTAAAATTGGTTAGTGGAGAACCAATCTTCATGATTAAATTAAATTTTATGGCTACAGGATGAATTGAGTATAGCTCCCCAAATTATCCAGAGGGAGCTGAAGACAAATAATTAAATTTCTCTCTTTTATACAGGTCCTCATCAAGAAGCATTCTCAAAGATTTTCATCATCGCTTTGCCATTATTTATTTTCCTCTGCTATATATCCTTCTGCTATTTGATCGATGTTCCTCGCAGCTTTTTTAAACAGATCGGTTAATAACTCTACCGGTGTATTCATGTCGTTCTTAAACCATTTGTGCAATACCATATAAAAGCCTCCGGCAAGGTAATACACCAGGTATTGATGCTTTTCGTCCAGTTCCTTCAGGTTTTGTATTTGCATGTGAAATATGGAGAAAAAATCAGATAATTTCTCCAGCACCTGAAAAGCTAGCCCTGCCTTTTGCAAGGCTTTGAATAAGGCCTCATTTTGTTGCCAGATGTATATCAATTGCTTTACCTCATAATCCCAGTATGGATCATCCTTTGTTTCCAAACTCTTTTTGACTTTATGCAAATATTCATTGAGAATCTCATCCATTCTCGAAAGTAGAATGTCATCTTTGCTGTTATAGTTGCGATAGAAGGTTTGTCTGGCAATATCCGCCCTTTCTGTAAGCTCTGTAATGCTTATCTCGTCCCAGCTCTTTTCTTCAATCAACTCCAGGAGCGTTTCCAGAAGCCAGGCTCTTGTTCTTTTTGATCGTCGGTCATTTTTCATGATACGCACCATTTATGGGTGTTTTGTTGCATAAAAATAACAATCTTATCCTAAAGATTGACAATAAATAAGAAATAATATACATTTGTCCAATATGCTACAGTTGTAACATTATTACAAATATAGTAAAAATTGTTCTTTTAGTAATAATAGGGACAAGTTACGAATAGATTTGGCTGTTATGGCTAATTGAACGATCGAACGAAGCTAAATTCTTTTAAACCAAACTATTTACAACAATGGAAAATACAACAACTACCGCTGAAACAAGCAGTCGATGGTATGGAACAGAACCAGAAATTGATTTATCTGAAATTAATGAAAGCATTGAAACGGAAGTGCTTATATGTGGAGCCGGCAATGCAGGTATGATGGGCGCTATGGCTGCTGCTAAAGAGGGGGCGAAAACCCTGGTGATAGAAAAAAGCAACCGGGTGGGGCTAATTAAACCCTACATGGGCGCTATAGATACGAAAGCACAAAAAGCAGCCGGTGATAAGGCAAGGATTAATAAGGAAGAGATTGTGCAAGAGCTTTTAAGTTATGGAAAGAAGCTCGCAGAAGAGAAAAAAGTATATGGCCCGAATTACCGACCGGCTAAATACAAAGGTTCCAATGAAGTTAGCGAAAAGCTTATACGGCTCTGGGCGGATGAAAGTGGCGAAGCCTTTGATTTTTTAGCTGATGAGCTATCGGAATACGGGATAAAACATGTTGTTGAGTATGATATTGGTGATGGTGAGCATGGAGGATTTAAAGCTTTCCCGGTGCATACGAAATTGCGGGTCCCTTTTCATAAGGGTGGGCCTTTTGCTGTAGCTCATGCAGGTGTATATGTTCTGGAAAAATTCTTTGTAAGAAA
>CAYVSF010000313.1:0-4283 GCA_964453775.1 uncultured Bacteroidales bacterium | reverse complement strand
GCCGGTTGACATCGACCATGCCTACATGACAAATTTTGCATCGTTTAATAATGGCTTCAAGTTCTTCTATTTCGATAATGTCTTGGATTGCTTTGTCTCTAATTGTTGCCATAATTCGTTCTTTTATTATTCAAATATAAAAAATGCCGGGCAAGTAGGACAGAAGTTCTATCATTCTTTTTTCACAAAATGGAAAAGCAAGTGGCTAACCGGCAATTATTTGATCCATTTGAATGTCTGTTGCATCAACGGGAACTGCTTCTACCATCTGGAAGTCGAAGCAAACGGCTATTTTATACGCCTTTGTTTTGAGAAGGAACTTATCGTAGTACGCCTTGCCTCTTCCCAATCTGTTATTTTGTCGATCAAATGCAAGGCCGGGAACTATAACCAGGTCAATTCCGTTAAAACTCTCAATTATCGATCCCGTAGGTTCTCCTATTTGGTATTTTCCCCTTATTTCAATCTCCTTCTCATTGGTGAATTTGCGAATTTCCAGCTCATCTCCTTTTACACAGGGCAGCAAGAGGTGCTTGTCCTTTGACCAGCGTATCACCGCATCGTGAGTGTATACTTCTCCTGGCATTGACCAATAAGCCAAAACCGTTCTTGCTTTTTCGAATGCTTCATGCTGTTCCAGCTTAAGGAGGATATCCCGGGATTTTGTTTCGAGCTCTTGCTGCGAATAATTCTGCTTTATCGTATTTATTTGATGTCTCAGCTGCTTCTTTTTGGCGTATAGATCTTCCATGTTATGCTAATAGTTTATAACCCTTGCCGTGAATATTTAAGATTTCAACGGAGGGATCTTCTTTTAGGTATTTTCGAAGTTTAGTAATGTATACATCCATGCTTCGTGCATTGAAGTAGCTGTCTTCCTGCCAGATACTTTTTAGAGCAAAGTTTCTCTCCAGAACCTGGTTTTTATGTTGACAAAGCAGTTGAAGTAGATCTGCTTCCTTGGTGGTTAGCTTCTGTTCTTTATTATTCCAACTGAGCAATTGTTTTTGGGCATCAAAGGTGAAGATTCCCAGTGTGTATTTTTCTTGTTGCGCATCATTTGAGGCTCCTGTTCTTTTTAAAATGGCCCGAATCCTGAATAGAAGTTCTTCCATGCTAAAAGGCTTGGTAATATAATCATCAGCGCCCAGGGAAAATCCTTCCAGTACATCATCTTTCAGGGATTTTGCCGTAAGAAAAATGAATGGTATGGTGGCGTTCTCCTGGCGAATATATTTGGCCAGCGTAAAACCGTCCATTTTTGGCATCATCACATCAAGTATGCAAATGTCATAGTGGTTGTCATGAAATCCTTTTAAGGCTTTTTCTCCGTCCGGATAAAGATCTGTGGAAAATTCCTTAGCCTGCAGATACTCCCGTAAGAGGGGTCCCAGGTTTTCGTCATCTTCTGCCAGAAGTATTTTAATTTCCTTTTGATCCATTGTTATTTGTTTTAGGTATACGTATTTTAAATGCTGATCCTTTATTGGGTTCGCTGTTTAAGTCAATAGAGCCACCGTGGGCCTCAACAATCTTTTTCACATAATTCAGGCCCAACCCGAAACCTTTTACATCATGCACATTTCCAGTGGAAACCCGGTAAAATTGGTCAAATATTCGTTTTTGATCCGATTTTTTAATCCCCATCCCTTTATCTGCCACTACCAAGTCAAAATGCCTGTTGGTGTCGTTGGTACTTATTTTTATTTCGGGTTTATCCGGACTGTATTTTACGGCATTATCCAGCAAGTTAAAAAGAATATTTGTAAAATGTACTTCATCTACTTTTAGAATGGGATTTTGGGCGTTAAGATTTTTTGTTATTTGCCCTTCCCTTTTTTCAATTTGGAGCGTGAAGTTTTTTATTACGCTGTCTATATTTTGATGAATATCAAGTTCTCTGGGTTTTAATTTAATTTTTCCCTGATCAAAAAGGGCCGTTTTTAGCACCTTCTCAACCTGGTAGCTCAATCTTTTGCTTTCATCATCAATAATATTTGATATGTTGTCCAGGTTTTTGTTTTCTTTTGGTATGCTTTTATCTTTTAGCATTTGAGATGCCAGAGAAATGGTTGATATGGGTGTTTTTAGTTCATGCGTCATATTATTCACGAAATCATTCTTTACCCTGGAAAGCCTTTTTTGTTTGAACATGATATGGATGGAAAGGGAAAACCCGGTAAAGACAATGATCATTAATAAAATAGATGAAATCGACATGAATCCGGTGGAACGTAAAATATATTTTCTTTCAGCAGGGAAGTATATGTTTAAATAATTCTCACTGGCAAAAAAGTCATTAGGAAACAACTGTATTCTAAAAATTTTGGAGGAGGTTTCTGCATCGTAATCATCGCTTTGAAACGCAACCTTATGATGTTGCCCTACAACACAGAATTTATAATTCAGATCGAGTCCCATTTTTTGAAACTCCTTGCTAAGAATTTCATTCAGGGTTTCTTTATCGATTCTTTCCTCCAGTTTTACATCAACTTGAATCAGCTTATTGACAATATTCTCAACAAAGACTCTTTTATCTGCCAGCTTTGTTGCAAACTCATCATCCATATTGTCAATTTTTAATAGCTCCTCTTTTGAAAATTTTTCAATAATGAAGTTGCTTTTTGTGTTCACCTGAAAGTTGCCATTAAAATATTCGAGCGTGGCGTCAAAATCTAAAGAATCAAGTTTTTCCGAACGATAAAGTTCTTTTTCCTGGTTGATCATCTCCAAGCCATACAGGCTTCTTCTTAGCCTGTTTGATTTATAACTGTCTTCATCATCACCCGATTGATCGCTGTTTTGATAGGGTTCCACTTCATTGTAGACCTGATATACCATCTCTCTTTGCTCAATTTCATCCACCACATTATCAAGCCCTTTTGTAACCAGTTGTCCGAATTGTTCTTCTTTAATTCTTAAAGCATTACGAATCCAATAGGATTGAACCAGGATGAGAGCAATTAGTGTTATGGAAAGAATTATCGTTACAGCCCAGATGGTATTTTTTTTCATAGCATTACAAAGATAATTGCCTTAAGCCTTAAGCAACAATTCTTTAACATTATTTAACAAAGCTTTCAATCCCTTAACTGAGTTCTATATTATTTTTGTAAGCAATGCGAGTGATATAATTTGCATAGGTTAAAATTTTAGGGTTAGGGTGTGAGAGACATTTCGTCTCTCATGCCTTTTTTAATGGCTCCAGTTATAATTTTTCAGTTCCAGAAGGCAATGTTCCAACAGCTTGATACTTTCTTTCACATCTTCTTTATGAACCGATTCAATGACCTGGTGGATATGCCTGGTAGGCACAGAAACAGCCCCGGCTATTGATCCTGATTTTGTCATTCTTTGTATACTGGCGGTATCGGTACCTCCAGCAGGAAGCAACTCGGGTTGCCATTTTATTTTGTTCTTTTTTGCCATTGCTTTCATGAATTCTACCATTCTATAATCAGCAATAGCAGAAGAGTCCATTATTTTTATCGCTGTTCCTTCGCCAAGTTTAGTTACATTCTCATGATCCTGGGCCCCTGGGACATCATATGCGATGGTGGTGTCAATTGCAATCCCAAAATCGGGTTCAATAGCTTGTGTTGCCACATGAGCTCCACGAATTCCTACCTCTTCCTGGACGGTGAAAACAGCGTATGTATCAAAGGGCAGCTCTCTATCTTTAAGAGCACGCAAGGTTTCTATTAATATAAAAACAGATATTCTGTTATCGAGCGATTTCCCGTTCACACAATCTCCCATCTCTATGCATGTTCTTTCTCTTGTAACCGGATTGCCAGGTTCAATATATTTTTCTACTTCTTCCTTCTTCATGCCCAAATCAATAAAGAAATCAGAGATTTTTACATTTTTGTTTTTTTCTTCCTGGCTCATTACATGTATGGGTTTACTCCCCATTACGCCTGTTAGATTTTTTTTGCCGTGAACTATAACACGCTGGGCTGTAAGGGTTTTTGGATCGAACCCCCCAAGTGGATGGAATCGAAGAAAGCCTTTGTCATCAATATGGCTGACAATAAAACCAATTTCATCCATATGTGCACCCAACATCACCTTCTTTTTCTCTTTCCCTTTTCTAAAAGCAATGACATTGCCCATGTTGTCTACATCAACTTTATCGCTGAGGTTTTTTATTTCTTTTACAATGAGTTTTCTGATTTCTTTTTCGTATCCCGGAGCTCCAGGAGTTTCGCTTATCTTCTTTAGTAGTTTTATATTCAGTTTCATGTTCCTGTAAATTTTATTTGAATTTTTAATATAATTAC
>CAYVSF010000312.1:0-4283 GCA_964453775.1 uncultured Bacteroidales bacterium | reverse complement strand
GGTTGAGGTGCATATTTTTAACTTTGACAGGGCAATTTACCACGAAAACATTAAAATAGAATTTATCGATCATTTACGTGAGGAGAAAAAGTTCAATAATTTAAAAGAACTATCCTCCCAACTTGCAGTGGATAAGATGCAAGCCGAAAAAATCTTAAATGCTCAATAATTTTTGTAGATTTGCAAACCAATTAGGAAACAAATAATTAAACTAGATAAGAATGAAAACAGCTGAAACAATGGAGCAAAAGCTTCCTTATAAAGTAAAAGACATTGAACTCGCAGACTGGGGTAGAAAAGAAATTGAAATTGCCGAGAAAGAAATGCCCGGGTTGATGTCTCTTCGCTCAAAATACGGAAAAGAAAAACCACTAAAGGGTGCCAGGATAACGGGTTCGTTACACATGACAGTTCAAACAGCCGTATTGATAGAAACGCTTATTGAACTGGGAGCTGATGTGCGTTGGGCAAGTTGCAATATTTTCTCCACACAGGATCATGCAGCTGCTGCTATTGCAAAAGAGAACATTCCCGTTTTCGCATGGAAAGGCGAAACTTTAGATGAATATTGGTGGTGCACTAAGCAGGCCCTTTCATTTCCTGGTGATAAAGGTCCTAACTTAATTGTTGATGATGGTGGAGATGCTTCACTGATGGTACACTTAGGCCACAAAGCTGAAAAAGACAGTACATTTCTGGAAAATCCAAGCGATGCCGTAGATGAGATTGCACTATTTAAAAACCTCAAAGAAACCCTTGCCGAGGATGATCAGAAATGGCATAAAATCGTAAAAGAAATTAAGGGAGTTTCAGAAGAAACCACCACAGGTGTTCACCGTTTGTATCAAATGATGGAACGTGGAGAACTGCTTTTCCCTGCTATTAACGTAAACGACTCTGTTACCAAGTCGAAATTTGACAATCTTTACGGTTGTCGCGAATCCCTGGCAGATGGTATTAAAAGAGCTACGGATGTGATGTTAGCAGGAAAAGTCGTTGTGGTATGTGGATATGGTGATGTAGGAAAAGGCTCGGCCAAATCTATGCGTTCTTATGGCGCCCGTGTAATAATTAACGAAATCGATCCGATTTGTGCACTTCAGGCAGCCATGGAAGGTTTTGAAGTGAAACCCCTGGAAGAGGCCCTGGACGAAGCAAACATCGTGGTTACCGCAACTGGTAATAAAGATGTGGTTACTGCAGAACACATGTCGAAAATGAACGACCAAACAATTGTATGTAACATTGGGCATTTCGATAACGAAATTCAGGTGAACCAGCTGGAAAGATGGCAGGGAATCGAGAAAATCAACATTAAGCCGCAGGTGGATGAATACAAATTCTCTGATGGACACAGCATCTTCCTCCTGGCAGAAGGCCGTCTTGTAAACCTGGGCTGTGCTACCGGGCACCCATCATTCGTAATGAGCAACTCGTTTACAAACCAGACACTGGCGCAAATCGAGCTTTGGAAAAATGATTATGAATTGAAAGTGTACCGTTTGCCCAAGCATTTGGATGAAGAGGTAGCGCGTTTGCACCTGCCACAAATTGGTGTTAAACTTACCGAGCTCACACCGGAACAGGCAGAGTACCTGGGCGTTCCTAAATATGGCCCTTATAAGCCGGAACATTACAGATATTAAATTCTGGTGGTAATAGTATATAGTAGGCAGCTAATTTTTTGGCTGCCTTTTTTATTAGTTCGTTACCCGCAAGACATTAGCCCCCTGTAGGTAGGTGCTATATTGCTCAAGGTATCTCACAGCCGGACCATTGAAAACATTAAAGCCTCCGCCTCCATAGATAAACTTCGATCCGCAGCAAGGACATTCCAAAAGGGACTCAAAATTCTCATCCTCCTCCAATACACAACCATCCTGGTAATCATAAGTGCAGGCCCGGTCAAAGGCAAGATATTCTGCATAATTGCTACGGTAAATAACCAGTCCGCCATATCCTCCACGATCTAATAAGACCACTTCTCCCACATTCATATTACCCAATTGAGAATCGATGTAAATAGTCTCATTCACATATACATAAGGAAACCGTGGAATGTCATCATCACATCTGATAAAAACCAGGAGAATCAGTAGGAAACCTGAAAATATTTTTAACTTTGATAGCATGAGCATTTTCTTTCTGCAAAAATACAAAAAGCTTCCCTTAAAACGCATCATCTTGCTTCTTATTGTTATGGCGTCGATGGTGTTGATGCAAGAATGCAGCTTGTTTAATAAATCAAATACTCCGGGAAGATCAGAAAAGAAAAAAGCCCAAATAGAAAACAAGCAGAAAAAAGAACTGGAAAAAAAAAGAAATAAAGCCAAAGACAGGCATCTTTCTATGCAATCCGAGCAAACTCTGGAGCGAATGGATCACCTGGAAAAAAAATCAAAAAAATGGAAACGAAAAAACTATCACAACAACTCAAATTTCCTGCAATCCATTGAATATTGGTGGAAAGAAACGTTTTCCTTTAGCAAAAAGCCCGACCAGGGACTGTTCAAAAAAAAGAGAACAAAGAAAAAGAGCAAAAAATTCCTTATCTTTAAACGCAAGAAAAAATAGCTATGGACGATTTTCTGGGAACTTTATTCTATATTATCCTTTCCATTGTAATACTTGTCGTTTCTGCATTGGGAAAAAACAAGAAGAAGCAAGAAGCAATTATCCCTAATGAAGAGCCCGAGGCCGAAAGCGATGTATTCGCAGACATGCCCAGGGAAAAAACTGAGCATGTAGAAGGTGAACGATATGAATCCCAGATATTGAAGGAAATGAAGGAACGAAAGGAGAAGCAGAAAAAAGAACTGGAAAGATCGGATCCCTTCTCGAAGTTTGAGAAATCTTACGAAATAAAACCCAGCGATGAGAATTTCCTTGAAGAACAGGAAGAGTCAAATGCCGACAATGAACGCATTGACCAACAAACGGATTTGGAGTATCTTTTTGACGAAGAAAACTTTGATGCCCGTCAGGCCGTTCTATATTCGGAAATCATCCTAAGAAAAGAATTCTAATAAGTTTGCATACTGATGTTTACAAAAAAACTTGTAGCTATATAAATATTTTCATTAAATTTGTACTCTGAAGAGTTCCGAAGGAGTCGGGATTCTTTTTTATTTATATCTATTTGATGATCATTCAAATTTTGGAGGAAACATGACAAAAGTATCATATGTTACGGAAGAAGGGCTGGCTAAACTCAAAAAAGAGTTAGAACAATTGGAAAGTGTAGAACGCCCAATGATATCACAACAAATTGCTGAGGCACGTGACAAGGGAGACCTTTCTGAAAATGCTGAATATGATGCAGCAAAGGAAGCACAGGGAATGTTGGAAATGAAAATCAGCAAGCTAAAAGATACAATTGCCAATTCACGCGTACTGGATCAATCCAAACTGAATACTTCTACAGTACAAATCCTCAACACCGTGCAACTTAAAAACACAAAAAACGGCGCAATGATGAAGTATACCATTGTCTCCGAAAGTGAAGCAAACCTGAAAGAAGGCAAAATATCTGTAAACACCCCAATTGCTAAAGGTTTATTGGGGAAGAAAGTAGGAGATATTGCAGAGATAAAGGTGCCCTCCGGGGTAATATCGTTTGAAGTTGTTGAAATCAGCATCTAAACTACACGCATATGGCTTCTATTTTTACAAAAATCGTTCAGGGAGAAATCCCATCCTACAAAATCGCCGAAGATGATAATTTCTATGCCTTTTTAGATATCAATCCTTTGGCTATTGGGCATACGCTTGTTATTCCCAAAAAAGAAACCGACTACTACTTCGATCTGGAAGACAATTTATTGTCCGGATTAAACCTATTTGCTAAAAAAATTGCCCATGCCATCGACAAGACTATTGACTGCAAACGGGTTGGCGTAGTTGTACTGGGGCTGGAAGTACCGCATGCTCACATTCATCTTATTCCGCTTAATAGCGAAGCAGATGCCAGTTTTTCAAAACCAAAACTTAAACTGAGCAAAGAAGAATTTGAGGCCACTGCCGAAAAAATCAGAAAAGCGCTTTAAAAAGGTAGGCAAGTATTCCCTGCCTGCCTAAATTCTTTTTTTTACTTAATTCTTTTGGGGTTTTTTTGAATGAAATCTTTCCAGCTGTTATAGCTACGTTCCAGTGTTGCACCGGCCGGAGCTAATTGATAGAAATGACAAACAGCTGCTGCCAGACCATCCGTTGCATCCAAATCTTTGGGGATTTCTTTTATCTCGAGCATATGCTGAAGTAAAGAAGCCACCTGTTCTTTCGAA
>CAYVSF010000311.1:0-4289 GCA_964453775.1 uncultured Bacteroidales bacterium | reverse complement strand
CAGCAGGGAGTTGATTGTAAGGGAATTGGAGCATCTGGGTTACCGGGTACTCCCCAACAGGAAACTTCCGGCAGATCTTGTGGCATTTAGCGATGCAGTATATGAGGCGCTAAACACCTGCTTTCTTTCTATTCATATTATGGGCAGTCATTATGAGCCCCTTAGTAAGAATTTGGATGTTTCCGCTATCGAATTACAGAACGATGTGTTTAATGAGGTGGAAGCTGAGCGTTCGGGTGGAATTTTCAGGTTGGTCTGGCTACCGCCTGATTTGAGGATCCGTTCGGAGAAGCAAAAGAAGTACATCGAAAGCTTTAAGCGAAACATCGATTTGTTGAGAAATACAGAGATTATTCAAACGCCGGTAGAGAATTTTAAAACCCTTATCGGGGAGCGAGCAGCGAAGCTCTTAGAACACAAAAAATCGGATGAACCCATTGAAGAATCAAAAGAAGAGAGGGTTTACTTCATTTCGAACCACAGGGATTCATCGGCTTATGACGGATTGAAAGAAGAATTGAGAAAGGAGAACCTGAAAATACTTGAATCGCCCCCGGTAAAGAAGCAATACAGGATGCTGGTGAAGGCAGATGCTGTGGTTATTCACTATGGAGAGCCCAACCAGCAATGGTTGCAAAGTAAACTTAGCGATGTACTCAAGTCACCGGGTTTTGGAAAGAAAAACAAATTCAAGTTTAAAGCACTCTGCTATGAAACAGCAACTGCCCCTGATATGCGGTTACGTGTTCCCAATTTAAGAACAGAACAGTTGAATGATAAGAATATAAAGCCCTTTATAGCTTCCTTCATTGAAAAAATGCAAAAAAATGGCGATTGAAGAAAATTTAAGAAATACAGACGATATTTTTAATCCCTTCCCAGGATTACGTCCCTTTAAAATGGATGAAAGCCATTTATTTTTTGGGAGGGAAGGTCAGAGCGAGGAAATCCTCCGGAAACTGGCAGATAATAAGTTTGTAGCCGTAATTGGTGCTTCGGGTAGTGGTAAATCATCCTTGATTTATTGCGGTTTAATACCTGTGTTGTATGGTGGTTTCATTGGTGATGAAAATACCCGATGGAATATCATTACAGCCCGGCCCGGAAATGCACCCATCGACAACCTGGCTGCGGCCATACTTCAAAGCACCGAAGATGCAGGGGATGAGGATTTTATCATGAAACGAAATATCTTTTCCTCGCTGCTTCGAAGTAATTCTAACGGCCTGGTAGAAACTCTTGATCAGACTTTTGATTTTCGTAAGGAGAACCTGTTAATCATGATTGATCAATTTGAGGAACTCTTCAGGTATAAGTCGGCGGCTACTGACCAAACTACCCTTAATGAGTCGGAAGCTTTCGTAAAACTCCTGGTAACGGCCAGTGAAGCAGTTGATGTTCCCGTATATATTGTCATTACTATGCGTTCTGACTTTATAGGAGAATGTTCCCAATTTTATCAGCTCACAGAACTGATCAATGATTCCAATTACCTGGTTCCTCAAATGACACGCGACGACTTTCGCAAGGCGATTGAAGGTCCGGTAGCTGTGGGTGGGGCAGAAATTGATATGCAATTGGTGCAGCAATTGTTGAATGAAATGGGCGATGATCCCGACCAATTGCCTATTTTGCAGCATGCCTTAATGCGGACATGGGACTATTGGATGGAGCATTCGGATCCCAATAAACCTATCACCATTGCCGATTATGAGGCTATCGGGAAAATGGAACAAGCCCTTTCTGAACATGCTAACGAGGCTTATGATGAACTGAATGAAAATCAGAAATGGATTTGCGAAATTATTTTTAAAACCATAACAGATAAGGGCAGTGACAACCGGGGCATTCGTCAACCTTCCAGTATTGCTGAAATAGCCTCTATTGCTGGGGTGGATACAGAAGAGATCATTCCGGTTATTGAGCCTTTCCGGGAAACAGGACGCTCTTTTGTTACGCCGGCCGCTGACATTCCTCTGGATAATAACAGTATCATCGATCTGTCTCACGAAAGTCTGATGCGTATCTGGAACCGCTTAAAAATTTGGGTAGAAGAGGAATGGAATGCAGTACAGATGTACCTCCGCCTTTCGGAAGCTGCAGAAATGTACCAATTAGGCAAGACCGGTCTTTGGCGGCCACCTGATTTACAAATGGCCATTAACTGGAGAGAAAAACAAAAACCGACGCTCGATTGGGCGAAGCGATATAATCCTGCCTTTGAACGTGCCATGGTGTACCTGAAAACCAGTGAAAAAGAGTTTAAGGCGGAAGAGGAAAATAAGATTAAACTGCAGAAACGGCAGTTGAGGCGATCGAAAATTTTTGCTGTAATACTGGGTTCGGCTGCGATTATTGGAATAGGACTTACCGTTTATTCACAGATGATGAAGGCGAGGGCACAGGAACAGGAGCGTATTGCCATGGAGCAGAAGAAAGAGGCGGACAAGCAAAAAGAGATTGCAGAGGAACAGACCATTATAGCCAAAGAGCAGGAGGAGATGGCCCTGGAACAAAAAGAGATGGCCGAAGAGCAGAAGCTTCTGGCAGAGGCAAACGAGGATAGAGCGGTTCGGAATGCCGATCTGGCTGAACGGCAAAGGCAAATTGCTTTGCGACGACAGCAAGAGGCTAATGAACAGAGAAGCCTGGCAGAAAAAAATGCAGAGGAAGCAAGGAAACAGCAAACAGAGGCTGAAAAAGCCCGGCAGGAGGCCCTTCGAAGGAGAATGCTCTCTATTGCTCAAAGTATGGCCGTAAAGTCGCAGCAAATCTCCGATAATCTACCCCTGAAGGCGCTTGTGGCCTACCAGGCCTACGATTTTAATGAGCAGTACAATGGCCCAAAACACAATCCGGATATCTACCTGGGATTGCATTATGCCCTAAAGGCGCTTGAAGGCCAGTCGTTTAATGCCCTTAACGGACATACCGGTTCGGTGATGGATATTAGCTTTATTCCGGAGGAAAATATTTTCTTTACAACAGGAGGGGATGGGAAAATATTGAAGTGGAACCTGGATGATAAGCCCATAGAAGCGGATAGCATTGCTTCGAATCCTTTTGTGCAGCGCTCGCTTACGGTTACGCCTGATGGAAAATACCTGATTTGTGCAACGGATGCCATGAAAATACTGGTGTTCGATATCAATCAGGATATGAAACTGGTGAAAGAACTTACCGGTCATACTTCTTTCGTAACCGGCGTGGTCGTTGCTCCTGATGACAGCTACTTTATCTCGTTTAGTAATGATAAGACCATTCTAAAATGGGATCTGGAGACCTTTGCCAGCTCAAAGCTGATGGAGAGCGATTCAAGAATTAATGCCCTGACCATCTCCCCGGATGCAGAGCAAATTCTGGTGGCTACCCAGGATGGCGGGTTGACCCGCTACCCAGTTTCAAAACCGGATGAGGGAACCGTGTTATTGAAGAAAGATGATGCAGCAATAACTTCAGTCGCCTATAACAATTCCGGAAGCTGTTTCGCAAGTGGCGATTCCAAAGGAAATTTAGTTGTATGGGATGCAGAGAGCGTTGAAGAAATGGATAACCTGGAGGGCCATCGATCGCGCATCTATGATATCGCTTTCAGTCCCAATGATAAATTGTTGGCCACATCCAGTCTGGACGGTACGGTAAGATTGTGGGATTGTGAAAACCTGAACAATCAGCCTATCGAATTAAAGGATCATGAATCATGGGTCTTTTCGGTGACATTTAGTCCCGATGGAAGAAAGTTAATCACTTCCAGTAAGCAAAAAGAACGCATCCTGATTTGGTCTACCCAGTCGCACGAACTGGCAGAAAAAGTAGGAGAAATGCTTCAAAGGAATATGACTGAGGAAGAGTGGAATACTTATGTAGCAACAGATATTCAATATGAAGAAACGATACCCTAAAATCTATAATACCATAACAATGAGTTTAGTAAGATATGTTACGCTTTTTTTGCTTTTGCTCTCTTTCCCAGGGATGGTCTCTGCACAGGAGGGCAGTTGTTCCTTTAAGCTGGAAGAAGCGGAAAACCTTTATGAAACGGGAGTTTTAGATTCTATACCATCCATGTTAAGGGGATGTTTGGAGGATGGCTTTGATGATGATGAACTCTCACGGGCCTATAAATTGTTAATCCTGACCTACCTTTTTGAGGATTACCAGGAGATGGCTGAGCTAACCATGCAGAAATTTTTAAAAAAATTCCCCGAATATGAATTGAAAGCCAATGATCCGGTGGAATTTAAATACCTGTATGAATCCTATCAAACTGTACCTGTTTTTTCTATAGG
>CAYVSF010000310.1:0-4295 GCA_964453775.1 uncultured Bacteroidales bacterium | reverse complement strand
AAGATCATTTATGATAATTTGGTTTTTAACAACTTGGATCTTTCTGCTAAAAAAGAGATCAGGAAAGAAATGGGAATGCTTTTTCAGGGTGGAGCATTATTTGATTCTGCTACGGTTGAGGAAAATGTTATGTTTCCCCTGGATATGTTTACGAATATGCATGCCGATGAGAAAAGGGATCGCGCCAATGAATGCTTGAAACGGGTGAATATTGATAATGCAAATCATCTGTATCCTTCTGAAATAAGCGGTGGCATGAAAAAGCGAGTTGCCATTGCCCGTGCTATTGCCCTCAATCCGAAATACCTTTTTTGTGATGAGCCAAATTCAGGATTGGACCCTAAAACCGCCCTGGTTATTGATAATCTTATTAAGGAGATTACAGAGGAATATCAAACCACCACAATTGTGAATACCCATGATATGAACTCTGTAATGGAAATTGGTGATAAAGTTGTTTTTATCTATAAGGGGAAAAAATGGTGGGAGGGAACCAGTAAAGAAATATTTAACACTGATAATGAAGCCCTGAATGATTTTGTTTTTGCTTCTAACCTTGCGAAACGCATTAGAAAAAGTATTTAACCGTTGGTATATATTTTTTCAAGCCTTTGCAGGTTTTTGATTAAAATATGCTTCCCTTCAATTTCAATAATGTCATCCTTCCTAAATTCAGACAAAACCCGAATGACATTTTCAGTACTCATGTCTATAAGTTCCGCAATTTCTTTTCTGCTTATGGGTAAGCTGTAACTTTTTGAATTGTAAATATGGTGGGCGAAAAACAACAAAATGTAGGCAATCCTCCCTCTTAGTTGTTTAGTGTGAATGTTAATTCTTGTTTTGATGACACTATCTGAAACAGCGCTTATTTTTTCAAAAAAGTCCAGAGCAAAATTTCCATTTGTTCGTATTAATTCTTTGATAACATTCAGCTTTACAAAGCAAATGGTACAATCCTCAATTGCTGCAATGCTATGCACCTGTTTCTGGTTAGAAAATAGTCCTAACAATCCAATAAAATCCAGGGGTTTTGCAATACTAATGATGTGCTCTTTCCTATGAGGCTCCTTATTGTATAATTTCACAAGGCCTTTTTGCAAGTATAAAAATTCATCTATCTTACTTCCCTCTTCAACAATGATTTCTCCTTTTTCGAAGTGTCTTTCTTCCCTGTTAATTGCGATAAGAGCCATCTCCTTATCAGTAAGATTCTTGAATGCACGTGATCGATAAACACAAACCTTACAGGTATTTTCCTGATCCATAGCAATTTATATTTTGATGATATATGTCACCACTGATATATATCATAACATATGTATATATTAATATGTTTTTCTGTGTTATTTTTGTAACAGAAATACAGATTTTAATCTACTAAATACATAACTCAAAGATAATTGAATTTTAAATCATAATTAAAACAAACGGGAATGAAAAAAATAGTAATCTTGGGAGCAGGCACAGGTGGTACAATCATGGCCAATAAGCTCAGAAAAGTCCTTGAAAGAGATGAATGGGAGATAACAATTGTAGACAAACATACCACGCATTATTATCAGCCAGGCTTCCTTTTTATCCCATTTGGGATTTATAACAAAAATGATGTCATCAAATCAAAAGCCGATTTCATCCCTTCGGGCGTAAAAATGCTCATCGCTGATATAGATAAAGTGGCTCCTGAAGAGAATAAAATATTGCTTGAGGGAGGGAAAGTCCTTAATTACGATTACCTCATTGTGGCTACAGGAACAAGAACTGCTCCTGAAGAAACTCCTGGATTAAGGGATAAGCTCTGGTATAAGAGTATTTTTGACTTCTACACCGTAGAAGGTGCAGTTGCATTACGTGAGTTTTTTAAATCATGGGAAGGAGGCCGTTTGGTAATGAATATTGCTGAGTTGCCCTTCAAGTGTCCTGTGGCTCCCCTGGAATTTGTATTTCTTGCAGATGCTTACTTTACTGAAATAGGAATAAGGGATAAAGTGAAAATTTCATATGTAACACCTCTTCCAGGCGCTTTTACGAAGCCTAAAGCTACAAAGATGCTTGGAGAACTGCTCGAAGAAAAGAATATTGAAGTAATACCCGACTTTTACCTGGAAAGTGTAGACAACGAGAAAAAGGTGATCCGATCTTATGATGAGAAAGAGATTCCCTTTGACGTACTCACTATTGTTCCTGTTAATATGGGAGATGAAATGGTAGAGCGTAGCGGAATGGGAGATGATTTAAATTTCATCCCAACAGACAAGCATACGCTACGCTCCGAAAAACATGAAAATATCTTTGTGCTGGGTGATGCCTCTAATATACCAACCTCGAAAGCGGGATCTGTTGTACATTTTGCCTCTGAAGTTTTGTTTGAAAATCTTTTAAGTGCTATTGAAGGACGCGAAATGAAAGCCAAATTTGACGGACATGCTAATTGCTACATAGAAACTGGTTTTGGTAAAGGGTCTATTATCGATTTTAATTACGAAACAGAACCCCTGGCCGGAACATTTCCATTGCCTGGAATTGGTCCCTTTGGATTGCTTAGAAATACGAAGATGAATCACTATGGGAAGGTGCTGTTCCGTTGGATTTACTGGCATATTCTTCTTCGTGGGAAAGAGCTACCTATTGAGAATGAAATGACTATGGCAGGTAAGAAGAAAAATTAAAACCAGAAACAATGAGTAACGAACAAGATAATATACAGGAGCAAATAAATCAAATCAATGAAAAGCTCGATTTGGTGTTGCATCATGTGAATGAACAACGCCTGAAAAGTGAGCGCCTCGAGGATTTGGTTGATGATCTCTCCATCGTTGGCACCGATGCTTTTCGAAGCACTGTTGGCGAATTGGATAAACGGGGGATTGAGTTGGATGTGGATGATATCAAAGGGCTTTCTCTTTCTGTTTTGAGGAATGTGTCTAACTTTTCCAAAGCTATTGATCTCTTTGAGCAAGTTATTGATCTATCGAAAGATATGGGTCCCATCATTAATGAAGTGGGCGTGGATTTAACACATAAATTGCACGAATTTGACCAGAAAGGTTATTTCGATTTCATGCGAGAATTGGGCAATATAATGGATAATGTCGTTACTAATTATTCTACGGAAGATGTAAAGGCTTTATCTGATAATATTGTAAAGATTCTGGATACTCTGGGGAATATAACACAACCGGATATGCTTGATGCGATAAATAATGCTGTGAGCATATTCAAAAATATTGATACAGAAAATATCCCAGAGTATTCTTTATGGAAAGCATTTAAAGAAATGCGCACCCCGGAAATGAAAAGGGGATTAGGTTTCATGATTACGTTTCTTAAAAACCTGGCTGCCGATAAAAGGCAGTTGGAACAATAAATTATTAACTATAAACAATAAATATTATGGCAGAAAAAACAATTGCAGGAGTGAATGTTGATGTAACTGATGATGGTTACTTAACCGATCCTACACAATGGAACGAAGATATTGCAAAAGAACTTGCAAAAGAAGAAGGAATTGATGACTTAACTGATAAACATTTTGAATTGATAAAATTTATCAGAGAAAGTCATGAGAAAGGCGAAACCTTGACAATTAGAAAGGTTGGAAAGTCCGGAGTTGTTGATATCAAAGGATTTTACCAGCTTTTTACTGGAGGACCTTTGAAAAAAGCATCAAAGGTGGCTGGTATACCTAAACCAACAAGTTGTGTATAATTAAAAAAGAATGTTATGGCTGAAAATAATGATCACGCAGTAAAGAAAGTTGCTATTATTTGTGCTAAAGGAACCATTGAAGATGTTTATGCCGCTTTGGTAATGGCTAATGGAGCTGTTATGGAAGGGATGGAAGCGAAATTGTTTTTTACCTTTTTTGGAATGGATGCTATTACAAAAAAGCGAATGAATAAACTTCATACAGCAACTGTTGGTAATCCGGCTATGAGAATGCCTGGTGGTTTGCCTTTCCCAACATTATTGGGAGCACTACCCGGAGTTGAAGCTGGTGTTTCATCTATGATGAAAAGCCAAATGGACAAATTGGATTTGCCCCCTGTTGATGAATTTCTTGACATGATTACCGCAGGTGGAGGCGAAGTTTATGCCTGTAAGCTAGCTGTGGATATGTTTAAACTAAAAAAAGAAGATTTGAGTGAACATGTTATTGATATAATTACTATTGGCGATTTTTATTCAATGGCCGGTGGTGAAGGTTCCCAAATTATATTTACTTAACTTAATATAAAGGGGCTGTCCAAAAAGGGCAGCCTTTTTCATGCAACCATTTTTGTCAATCCTTGCTC
>CAYVSF010000309.1:0-4309 GCA_964453775.1 uncultured Bacteroidales bacterium | reverse complement strand
GTTACGCCCATAAAGGCCATCAGGGGCCATTCAAACACACCCGCAATATACCAGGCCCTTTGCGCCTGCTTTTTCCCTTTTGTGGCATAAATTCGCTGATAAAGGGTCATCCCCACAAACCAAATGGGTATAATGGTAACCCCCCAATTCACGAGTTGTTGCCAGGAGACATTGGTCAGGGACATCAACTCGGGACGTACATTTTCCCGCAAGCCTTCCATCCCTCCAATGGCATGAAAACCCAGAGGAATACCAATAAAAATCAATCCGCTCATGAGAATGATCCACTGAATGGTATCGGTATATATCACTGCTTTCAAACCGCCCATTACGGTGTACACTACAGCTATAGCTCCCATAATAATTAGGGCCGCATTAATATTCAATCCCACAAAAGAGGCCGCTGCCAGTTTCGCTCCGGCCAAAATTTGCGAGCTGGTAAATCCAATATAGCCTATTGCTGATATGATTCCGGCCACCAGGGCAACATTCTTCCCATAAAAATTACCAAAGATTTGAGGAAAGGTATAGAGATCCATTTTTTTCATCAACTTTGCCACCTTTGGGATGAGGAGTGCTGCACTGATCCAGGCGCCAATCAGTCCGGTAAAGAGCATCCAGGAACCCGAAAGGCCCATGGCAAAACCCAATCCGCCTAAACCGATGGAGAATCCGCCGCCCACATCTGTGGCCACAACCGAAAGCCCAACATGCAGGCTTCCCATGGTTCGTCCTCCCACAAAATAATCATCCGGATTTTTGTTCCTGCGGAGAAAAAAGTACCCCACACCCAACATTAAAATCATATAGAGAATGAAGATGGAAAAATCGATAATATGCATATCTTATTTTTTTAGATTAAACTCATCTCCCACAAATATATAAAAGATATGGCAATGGATTATTTAAGTTAAAATACAAACTTAAAATAGGTTCACATTGCTTATCAATGGATTAAATCCTAATCCCTTCCTTTTGAATTAATATAAACCAGGTATCAATAGAAGCAATGTGTTGATTTGTTCCGGATCAAAGTAGAATTCCTCTTTGTACTCCAGGTACTCTTTGGGGGCTTGTGAACGGTAAAATACATAATCGGTAAATTGGAACAATTCCCACCCCAGGTGATGATGGATGGCAATCATGTCGGTTCGTGCTTCAATGGCTTTTCGCTTGCGGGGTTGAAGGTACTGAACGGCAAAACCCACAATCTCGCGGTTTTTCATGCTTTCATAATCCAGAATATGCCCCAGTTCATGGCCAATGACACCAATTAAGGCACTTGGAGAAAGCTCTTTGTAGGAAATGGCCTTTGTTTTTATACCCGGATTAATTCGAATAACATATTCCCGTTTATCTTTTTTCTTCAAAAGAAAAATTCCTTTTGGCCTGGCCGACATGGTGGTTTTTATTTTGGCAAACCGAAATTCAATGGGGGTACTGCTCAATTCTGGATAGAACGACAGGGCCGTTAAAATTTCCCGTTCCAGGTCCGGGGGATAAAGCTTATTCTGACCATATTCAGCACGAAGGTGCTGGATGCTCAATTCTCCTTTCTCTTCTTCACCCTGAATGCTGTTGTTTGAAGCCAGAAGGGACACAGGCGACCATAGCATCAAAATGAGGCTTAAGACAAGGGCTATATGTCGCACGGTCTTTTTCATCTATCTGGCTATCAATATTTTCTTTAAATATTTCTTTTGATTACCGGAGATCACTTCCAAAAAATAAATACCTTCCGGATAGTGCTGAAGATTTATTGTTTCCTCCCTTTCATGCATATTTGTCTCCAACATGGCTCTTCCAAGGGCATTGTACAATCTAAGTTCTCTATTGAGCTCCCGATCAAAACTTACAGTTATACTCGCATTGGCCGGATTGGGATATACCCGAAAAGTATTCCCGTGCACATGCACATCTGTAGAGGCTACTACCTCATAGCTGCCATCCGTATAATTTGATTCTGCGCCCAAATCATCTGTAGCTACAATCATAAAGTATATTTTCTTTCCTGCTTCCTGGGGTGGAATAAAGCCCTCCCAGGTGGTTCCGCTGCCAGTCATTTCCACCTCCTGAATTTCGGTTTCGCTTCCCAGCTTCCAGTGAATTTGGGCATCAGCTACGGTGCCATCATCGGTAATGGTGGCTCGAATATAAACCGTATCATTTTCATCCGGAGCTGAAGGATCAATGGTGACTGCAGATATTTGCGGCCGTTCATTTTCCTGTGCAATACTTATGACATATTCTGTGCTTTTCACCTCGGCGCCGGCATCATCAATGGCAGAAACGATGAAAAAGATGTCTGTGCCACTCTCCTGTCCATCCATCGTAGCCGACCAGTTATTCTCTGTTACGCTCATTTCGGTTTGCGTGCCATATGAACCGGAAGCAAATCCCCATTCCAGGATAGCCTGTTCCACGCTGCCATCGCTATCGCTAATAACAGCATCCACTGTAATATCGACGTATGCAGCCGGATTATCCGGACTATATTCTACGCTTTCTATTACCGGCAATTCATTGGCCCCGGCCTGCACTTCATAAGAATACTCCGAAGAGGCATCAGTTGCTCCATCATCATCCTCGGCTTCAAGCTTATAATAAATGGTAATTGGGTCCGTTTGACCGGGTATTTCGGCCGACCAGGTATTTCCCGAGGCCGACATATTTTCGGTATTTGCAAGGGTCCCGGAAGAGGTGCCCCAATTCACCACAGCTGCAGTAACGCTGCCATCGCTGTCGGTAATGGTAGCATGTATGGTAACCACATTATCTACCACCGGATCGGTGGGGGTGTGTTCCACGTTCCCAATTTCCGGAGATTGATTGGGCATTTCATCTTCCCAGATGGCAGCCACATACTCCGGATGATCGATGAAGGGGTTGCGGTTGTTTTGATAACTATATATTACTTCATTCCGGTTTCGCTCAAAATCATCCACCGGATCTTCCTGATGCCATGAAAGTAGTGTAGACAATTTTCCAAAAATTGGACCGGATGTTCCGGTATAATCAACCAATTCCAAATCTTCCTCCCCGTTGTCGCCTTCATATCTCACAGTCATGTAAAACATCATGCGGGCTACATCCCCTTTTACGGCATCACGGGGTTCCCAGGAATCCTCATCATAGTAACATTCGGTAGCCTCAGAATGTTGCGTACCGCCATTATCGAAATCCAGGTTCCCACGATCAGCATTCACTGATATATCTGTAGGTCGTAAATGATGCGCATCGGTGCCTTCAGGAGGATTTGTATCAAAATCACCATGCGATTTGGCCCATACATGTTCTCGATTCCATCCACTCCCTCCGTTAAATTCCTGCTCCGCATCTACAGACCTGCCGGTGTACAATAAAATTACATTATCTTGGTTGTTGGGATCCTCATCACTATCTTTTAGGATGTCCCAAACATCTGCAACATCGTCCGAATAAGGATATTCAATATGATCATCAATTATATTGTGTAATGCCGATTTTAACGCATCTCCACTCAGGCCCTCTGCCGAATCGTAGTAGCCAGTAGGTATTTGACCCCACAATAAAAAGGGCAGATAAAACAACACAATTAATACAAAACTCTTCTTCATTCCTTTCATGTATTCTAATTAAACAGATGATTTAGGTTTTTTTATTAAAAACCCTTATAAAATATTCAATATTTTGTTTGATTTTTTGCTTTCCCCGACTGCAAATGTAATGATTTTCTTATCATTATTTACGTATACCTTCTTGCATAAAAAGGGTTTCACTTCTGTGTTTTTGTTTGATGAAAATCCCTGCCTGCATGGAGTGGACAGGAATAAGATTGTTAAGGACAAGGACATCCTGCATGGATAATTCCTTGGTTTTTTATACTTTCGCTGAGATAAAGATTTCGATTATGAGAGCAGTCATTCAACGAGTAAGTGAAGCTTCCGTTCGTGTAGAGGAAGCGGTAAAATCAGAAATAAAAAACGGACTTTTGATTCTGGTAGGCATAGAAGATGCCGACAACCAGGAGGACATTGCCTGGCTGAGTAAAAAGATCGTGCAATTGCGTATTTTTGACGATGAAAATGGTGTCATGAACCTTTCTGTACAAGATGTGAAGGGAGAGCTCATGGCTATCAGTCAGTTTACCCTGCATGCCAAAACCAAAAAAGGCAATCGTCCCAGCTACATCAAGGCCGCCAAGCCGGATGTTTCGGTTCCGCTGTATGAACAATTTGTGAAACAACTGGAAGCAGATGCGGGACAGCAGGTAAAAACCGGTGAATTTGGTGCACACATGGAAGTTTCCTTAACTAATGATGGTCCGGTT
>CAYVSF010000308.1:0-4311 GCA_964453775.1 uncultured Bacteroidales bacterium | reverse complement strand
TTTTTACCTCGGGAACTGCATTGATCGACGGTTCCTGGACACGACTACCTGTTTGGGGCTGCTATGATTTGGAAGGGAATGATTTGGAAATGACCGGGGTGAAGCCGGATATTTATATTGAAAATACATTTAAAGATCGATTGGAAGGAGAGGATCCACAACTGGATAAAGCCATCGAAATTATAATGCAACAACTATAGTTTTTCTGAATAGCTGCTGATCTGCTTTGTTTGTTTTCGGGTGTTACAAAAGTGGGTCAGCACTATTTTTTTGCCAGTTTTTCAAGAGAATCCCCCGTTAGTCGATAAGTGGTCCATTCATCCATTGCTTTAGCACCAAGTTTTTCATAAACGCGTATCGCATCTTTGTTCCAGTTTAATACCGACCATTCCAGCCGGCCACAATCTTTTTCAACGGCAATTTGAGCCAGCTTTTTTAGCAATTGTGTACCAATTCCCTTCCCCCTGTATGCTGGTTTTACATATAAATCCTCCAGGTAAATCCCGGGTTTGGCAAGGAAAGTAGAAAAGTTGTGAAAATACAGAGCAAATCCAACGGGTAACCCTTCCAATTCTGCAATAATAACTTTTGCATAGGCTTCTTCGCCAAATAGATTCTTGGAAAGGATTTTTTCATTGGCAGTTACTTCGTGCGAGAGCTTTTCGTATTCTGCCAGCTCTTTAATAAATTGAAGAATAAGTGATGAATCTTCCCGCTGGGCTGATCTGATGGTTAAATCTTTTTTATTCATTTTAGTTGCTTAGATAAAAATATAAATTAGGTCCAGATATATATCTTTGTCCCATTACTTTTACTTTGATTTCTGTATTAAACTCCTCGTTTTCACCACTCTCTGGAAGGAGTTCTTCGGGTGGAGTTATTTTAATTTGAGTTGTGCTAATAGAGTTGATAGTAGCTTTATAGTTTTTAATATAAACACTTGTATAGGTAGTATCAGGATGGAAATAGTCTCCTTCTATTGTAATGGTTTCGTTAAGATCATAGATTGATGTTGGCGAAAAGCTATGAATTACAGGTGCTTTCATTGAAAAATAGGAGGAGAAAGAACGTTCAAATCCTGTTATTCTACAATTTATCTTATTAAAAACACTATGAACACTTGAAGGTACTTCTACTGTAATCGTATTTGTAGTGGAACTGACAGGTTCAAGTTGTGTATTCCCAAGATAAACTTTGTTATATAAAGAATTGTCGTGGAAATTTTCTCCTTTAATAGTTATACGATCTCCTATAAATCCTTCTTTTGGAGTAAAGGAACTAATTTTGGGTTGTACATATTTAAACTTAGAAAAGAATTGCATTTCATGTCCATAAAGTTTTATTTTCAACTTTTCTTCAGGGGCACTGACTTTATTTGGTACCATGAATTTAATTATGCTGTCATCTGAATAAACAATCTTTGCTTTGTGTTCACCCAGATAAACATTAACGTTTTGTTCTAGGTAACTAAAATTGCTTCCTTCTATTAAGATGGTATCATCCCATATTCCTGTTTGTGGATAAAAAATACTTATATTAAACTTAGGGGGATTGGATAAGGCCTTGAATTTTATTTGCTCTCCATAAACTAGATAATTGGTAGTTCGGACAAAAGCTTTAACATAATATACAATATCCGCTTTTAGATCTAATTTTGTGGTAGCAGTAAAATCCTCATTCGGTGAAAGTCTAATTATAGCATCGTTAATCGTTGGATCCTGTGAGGTACTGTAAACAAAACCTTTTTCTACAATTTCTTCCCTTCCCTCTATGTAAACTGCGCCCTGGAAAGTAGTTCCGTTTTCTGCATTACTCATTGGAATTTTTGTATTCACCTTCGGATACTCTTGTGGAACTGTATCATCTTTTTCACAGCCATTTATACTAAATAGGAATAGGGCAGTTATAATAATAATATTAAGTGTTTTCATATTTAATAGTCGGTTATTTGTCAATAATCATTCCTAAATGTAATTGTATCCCATTCATAATGTTATAGGTTGATGCAATTTCTCCAAAAAGATAACTATAACCTAATTCAATTAATATAGATTGATATTCATTAATATGGAGATATGTTCCCATCTTTGCAGTTCCTCCAAAATTAAAACTGTTAATAGGAAGATTATTTTTTATTCCGGTAGTTATAGTATTATTAATTTCTGTCTCTATTCGTTGAAAAGAATCGTCTGAAATGTGATAATACATTTCCGGACCAATGCTAAATGTGGGTCTCAAAAATCCCTTTGGGAATTTATATTTTAATCCCATGAAAAAATTGAGCGTTTGGAGTTTAACATGAACATCGTAATGTGCGATATTAGAACTATTGACATCATTAATGTTCTCGTAATTATAGCTATCAAGAAAACCCAACTCAAATCTTAACATATACCTTCTATTCATTTTTACAGGTTGTAGTGTACCCATTACCTTAAATGATAGATTCTCATTATAATTAAAAGTTCCCTGCTCCAATACATCATTTTTTAGAAATGCGATGCTGTGATAATGCATTCCAATCAGAAAACCGAGTTTTACTGATGATTTTACACTTTTATAATAATTAATACATTTTTCATCAGTGCATACTTGTGCATGATATTCTTTCGTTAGCGAAACCAAAGACTTGTGGTTCAAACTTGTTAAGTTAATTTTGTCCTGAATTTCCTCACAATCTCTGAAAACGAATTTAAGAATTCCTTTATGCCTTTCTGCCTTTTTATAATATTTTATACCTTCCTTTTCGATAATATCTTCACTTTCTTCCAATAGTATAGGTTTCTGATTTTCGTTTTTTATATAATAATAAGATAAGCCTTCTTTTTGGAAATAGTATAAATCAGCAATACCATCAACCAGATACTCTAAAAATACATGGGTTTTAGTAGAATCAATAGTGATTAGTTCCGAAACATAATATTTACCCTCATATATCTTGTATTCTTTCGTTTCGATGGGTAGATAGGTGTCTGGATCTGAGTTTAAGTCTTTTTTAAAGACACATTTATGTGCATTATATTCAGCTCCTCTAAAGTCTATGTAACCATAAAGTGTATCTTTACTTTTAAGTAATAGATATCCCTCTCTGAAATCAGATTGTGCAATAGAAAACATGTGCATAGACATAATGCACATGATTAAGAATATTCTTTTATTCATAGATTAATAGTAATGAGTTATTCGGAAAGTGAAAATACAATCCGATATTCTAACGCGCAAAAAGTGTAATGTGTTATAAAACAGATAGTGGATGTTATTTCCTAAAAAGAAAACCGCAATACACGCTAAAAACAATTGTAGTAATTACCTGGATTAAAATTGGAGTGGAAACGAGTCCGCCTTTTAATACTACCAACTGCAGTAAAATAAATTTTACCAGGTAATAGGTCATTTTACTTCCAACTATAGCAAGGAATATGGATGCAAATGTATTTTTCACATACTTCATAAACAGGAAGAAAAGGAATACATTGAATACCAATTCACCTGTAATAAGAAGCATCTTGGGTAAAACCGGGTGCGCTGATACAGCAAATGAAAACAGCGGAAGAGTAAGGGCTAAAATATAGGCATTTGTTTTGTTTGTATGCACCAATGCTAAAATAAGGAACAACCTCATGGGTTCGATAAAGTAAATGGGAAGACTTAGCATATGGCTTAAAGCCGGCACAAAATAAATGAATGCCAAACCTGCAATATCAAGAAGCGTGATGGGCAGGATTTTTTTTGCTGATAAGGACATTGCCTGATTTGTACTCATAGTTTTTTCTTTTGCTTTCCTCAAATTTAAGGAATAATTTTTATTACTGTGGCATTCTTCGTAAATTTATAGGTGAATGGGTATGTTATGCATATTTAGACCAGTTAAAAAGAAGAAAACAAAAAGATATTAAAATATGAAACGCAGGGATTTTTTACTTAAAAGCCTGAAAGCAGGTATCTTTACAGGTGCAGCCATGCATATTGGCTATGGTAGAATTTTAGCAAATACGGTAAACACATCACTTCCTTATGATTTGGTAGCAGTAAAAGACGGAGAGCCAACCCTGATGTTTGATAAAGCTATTGAAGCAATGGGGGGCATGTCCAAATTTGTAAAGAAAGGACAGAGTGTAGTGGTGAAGCCCAATATTGGTTGGGATGTGATTCCTGAGCGGGGAGCGAATACCAATCCGCTTTTGGTAAAGCGAATTATAGAACATTGTTTTACAGCAGGCGCCCGGGTTGTTTATGTTTTTGATAATACCTGCGATACCTGGGCAAAGTGCTATAAAAACAGTGGCATTGAAAAAGCAGCAAAGGATGCCG
>CAYVSF010000307.1:0-4326 GCA_964453775.1 uncultured Bacteroidales bacterium | reverse complement strand
CGGGAATATCTATTTGAATGGTATTGATGCGGTACAGCAAATCTTCCCGGAATTTATTCTCCTCCACCCGGTCGTAAACCGGACTGTTGGTAGCCGTTATTAAACGCACATCAACAGGTCTGGGAGCATTGCTGCCCAGGGGTGTTACTTCCCTGTTTTGAAGGGCAGAAAGCAGTTTTGTTTGCGATGCCAGGGGCAAATTGCCAATCTCATCCAGGAAAAGCGTGCCTCCGCCGGCCATTTCAAAACGTCCTTCCCGGTCTGTTTTGGCATCGGTAAAGGCCCCTTTCACATGGCCAAACAGCTCGCTTTCCAATAAATTCTCGTGGATGGCTCCCAAATCCACCTTCACAAAAATCTGATTGCTTCTTAGGGAATGCCGGTGAATCATCCTGGCAATAATCTCCTTTCCCGTTCCATTCTCTCCCAACAGGAGCACATTGGCATCGGTGGCCGCCACTTTGTTCACCAATTGATACACCCGCTGCATGGCCGCAGAAGGAAAGGTATAAAAGCTGTCATCGCCAAATTGCGATTTTCCCAATCGGGCATTCTTTTTTTCAAGGTCTTTAATCTTCATTTTTGATTTGCGCAGCTTGCAGGCCGAAAGAATGGTCGCAAGTATCTTGTCTTCATCCCAGGATTTATGAATAAAATCGGTGGCACCTTCCCTTACCGCTTTCACCGCCAGCTCAATATCACCATAAGCGGTAATCATGATGACAATAGCATCCTGATCCTTCTTTAAAATCTCCCGCAACCAAAAAATTCCCTCGTTTCCGGTCATCACGCCGCTGGTAAAGTTCATATCAAGAAGGATGATATCATAGCTGTGCTGATTAAGGGCGGTATGCAGGGTTTTGGGACCGGTTAAGGTATCAATTTCGAGGAAATATTCCTGCAACATCAGCTTTAAGGCCAATAGCAAGTCTTCATTATCGTCAACAATTAACAGACGGCCGCAAGTATTCTTCATGTCTTTTCCTTATCTTTAAGCTGTTGATGAAGTAAATGTAATAAATTGTTTAAGAATACCACAGCAAGTGTTGCAAAATCCAACACTACCTGGCGCGGCAAAAATCATAATAAACTAAAAATAAACAAGTTATAATAAATGGCATGCCATTGGATGTATGGTGGTTAAACCAAAAATAAATTGTCATGCTTATCAACTATCTCAAATTTGCCTTTCGACATATCTGGAGGAACCGTTCCACCAGTTTGATCAATATTATCGGGCTCGCCATTGGAATGGGATCCGTATTCATGATCCTCCTGTTCATCATCAATGAATTCTCCTACGATCAATTTCATGAAAATAAAGAGCGAATCTACCGTGTCATCTCGTACAATAAAAACCAGGGCTGGTACACGCCGCAGGCTCCACACCCGCTTTCCGATTACATGATGGAAAACTGGCCGGAAGTAGAGCTGGCTGCGCCCATGTATTCCATTAACTATGCCTCGGTAAAAAAAGGGGAAAACTACCTTCCGGAAAGGCACCTCATTGCTTCTACCGATGATTTTCACCAAATACTGAGCCTGAAATTCATCCATGGCGATTCACGAACGCCTTTAAAAAACCCCGGTAGTGCTATCATCAGCCGGTCGATGGCACAAAAGTACTTTAACAAAACGGATGTGGCGGGCGAAGTGATGGAGCTAAATATCAAAGGGGAAAAATTTCCCCTGAAAATTACAGCGGTGATGAAAGATCTCCCGGTGAACAGCAGTTTGAAAGCCGACATGATTGCCTCGGAAGAAATCGGGATTCATTCCCTGCGCCTCTCCATTTCCACCACAGGCGATGCGAATAGCTATACCGAAGAGACCATCAAAAATGCCTGGGACATGAGCCTTACCAATCACCTGGTTCTCACCCGCCAAGCCATCGATGCTGAATCGCTGCAAGCGGAATTTGACCGGCTCATCAGTGAAAAACATGAGGATGACTGGTACATGACCTACAGCTTACAAGCCTACAGCCATATTCATTTGAAAAGCCAGGCCATGATGAATTCCATCTATGAAGTGGGCGACATGAAGCTTATTCTCATTTTCGGAGCCATTGGCTTCGTGCTTTTATGCATCTCAATCTTCAATTTCCTTATTCTGATTTCCTCCAAAATGGTCTATCGCAATAAGGAAATTACCATCCGGAAAACACTGGGCGCACAACCAGGAACACTGCGAAAGCAATTCTTCATCGAATCGATCCTAATCAGTCTGCTGGCTACTTTGCTGGGTGTTATTCTCCTGGAACAATTCCGACCGGCCGTGAACCGCTTCTTTGAGAAAACGCTAATGCTTGATGGTAACATGAGTCTGATCTTCCTGGTTTCCCTGTTCCTGATAACGCTGCTGATTGCCATGATTCCTTCCCTCTACATCACCCGCTATGCCGGAAGGATAAAACTAAGCAAGCATGCCAGCAGCCTGAACCAGGTGAAGAGCAAGCAGCGCTTTACCAAACTACTCATGTTCATCCAGTACATTGCTTTTATCGCTTTGGTGGCCTTTGCCATCGGTATAAAAAAGCAGCTGGATTACACGCAAAACAAGTCCATGGGACTAAAGCTTGAAAACAAAGTAGCCCTGGCTATGAACAACCAGACCCTCACCGACCACTACGAGAGCTTCCGGCAGCTATTGTTGCAGGATCCGGATGTAAAGCAGGTAAGTGCCGGATTTGCTATTCCGCCCACCACCAGCCAAATGGCCTTTCCCGTGGATCACCCCAAAAACAAGGGACAGAAAGTAAACATGGAACTCCTCTTCGTAAAAAACCACTACGTCGATGCCATGGAACTGGAACTGCTGCAGGGCAAGAAATTTTCGGATTTTCAGAATCCCCATGCACAGCGCATTATCTTAAATGAAGAGGCTGTAAATGCCTTAGGATTCGAGGATCCGCTAAGCGAAACCTTCATGGGCAGTGAAATTATCGGGGTGGTGAAGAATTTCCATCAACATCCCCTGCACATGGAAATCGGGCCCATGGTACTGGCCACCCGGGAAACGGGCCAGCTGATGCGGCAGATTCTAATCCACTTTAACACCGACGACCGCGAAAAGATGGATGCGATTCTTACAAAAGCCTGCAAAACGATGGATAGCAGTATCAACCCCGAATACAAATTGCTTGAGGACAGAGCCCTTGGACTCTATGGCAAGGAGCGCAAAATGGCTGTTATCATTAGCATATTGGCGCTTACGGCTATTTGCATTTCCATCCTGGGACTTATCGGACTCACCATTTTCAGCACGCGCAAGCGCACCAAGGAAATTGCCATCCGCAAGATCAACGGAGCCAGCCCCGCTTCTATTTTGGGCACCCTGCTGAGCGGCTATGTGAAGTTGATTATCCTTGCAGGCATCATTGCCATTCCAATCGCATTCCATTTGCTGCAAAAATGGTTGCAGATCTTTGCCTATACCACTTCACTCAGTTGGTGGATATTCGGACTGGCCCTTGCAGCAGCTCTTTTGGTGACTTTCGCAGCGGTAAGCTGGCACAGCATACGAGCCGCCCGGAAGAACCCGGTTGAGAGTCTGCGCTATGAATAAACCTTGAGCAAAGTCGTGATGACTAATATCGCGGCTTTGTCCCCCTTTTGCAACATCCAACATCAAATCAATTTAAAAAAATACCAACTATGAATACTTATAGAAGACTACTATTGCTCATATTTCTTGGTGCCGGTTTAACTACCACAGCACAAGACACCCTAAAGTACAAGCACTCCATAGAAACCAGTCCGCTTTCCCCTCTTTTGCAATACATCGACAAGGGCATCTGGGGACTCAAATACGAGTATGCCCTAACACCAAAAGATGAGTTAAAATTGGGGCTGGCCTATATGAACATCTACCTTGACGAGGGAAACACCAATTCCCCGGCCATTATCATCGGGTATAGAAGGTATTTGTGGAAGCGACTCTATGCCGAATACGAATTGTGGCCCTCCTATGATAAATTTTACGAGAAAAACGAGGACCAATACTACAAAGGGTTCGATTTGTGGAATGAATTCCGGGTTGGTTACCAGTTCAACTTTACCATTAAAGGGCTGCCCCTGTTTGTGAATGTTGCCTGGCCTTTTGGTTTTGGACTCTACAGTACCAACAAACCCGATAGCTTTTATGAACGCATGGACCAGGGGTTTAGCCAAAAGTATTTCTTTCAGTTTCCTTTAGTCTTTGTTGGGTTTAAGTTTTAAGCTAGCGTTGGACCAGAGAAGTGGCAGTAGCAGTAGCAGTGGCAGTGGCAGGAACGGTCCCGAGGGACATTGACGATTCCCGGGCTGTTCTTTCACCGCGAAGACG
>CAYVSF010000306.1:0-4328 GCA_964453775.1 uncultured Bacteroidales bacterium | reverse complement strand
GCGATTGGCCTGCACCATCACCTGGGGATTGCTCGATTTCATGGACAGCACCACCCGGTGAAAATCTTCTTCCCGGCAAATTTCCAGGAACTCCATAGCCGAAGCCACCATGCCCTCGGGGCTATTACCGTAGCGGTTCATGATGCGGTCGGACAGGGAACCGTGGTTTATGCCAATGCGAATGGCCGTATCGGTTTCTTCACAGTGCTGCAAGAAGGGCACCAGGCGCTCGCGAATTTTCTCCCGTCCGGCATCAAAATCAGCATCCGTTTTCGCGAAACTGGCTCGCTTATCCACAAAATTTCCCGGGTTAATGCGCACCTTTTCCACCTGGCGGGCCGCTTCAAAAGCCACCCTGGCATTAAAATGCACATCCGCCACGAAAGGGATATCCGGGTATTTTTTTTGTACTTTATTTCTGATTTCTCCCAGAGCCGCAGCCTCCTTCATGCCCTGCGTTGTTGCCCGCACCATAGTGGCTCCGGCCTCAATCATTCGCTGCGACTGGACTACCGTTTTCTCCACATCAAGGGTGTTCGTATTGCACATCGACTGGATACAAATGGCCGATTCTCCGCCAATACTGAGGGAAGCCACCTTTACTTCATGCATTTTCAGCCGTTCATAATGGTAGGGATGGGTACAAAATCGGATATCGGCAATTCGTTTGGCCATTCAATTCTATTTTTCAGCCTGTTTATTTCTGATTTTGGTCGCTGCATCTTAAAATAGCTTAAAATACAGCAGGAATAAAAACAGAATAAAAACAGCTCTGGTTAAATTTCCTTATTTTTGCATACAAAATTACTAAAATCGGCAGGATTATGTCCATAAAAGTAAACAATCTCACCAAGCGGTACGGGAAACAAAAAGCCCTGGACAGCATTAGTTTTGAAGTGCAGGCCGGCGAAATAGCCGGTTTCATAGGTCCGAACGGGGCGGGAAAATCGACCACCATGAAGATTCTCACCGGGTTTATTCCACCCCATGCAGGAGAAGCCTTCGTCAACGGCTTGCCTGTGGCAGGGCAATCCATGGAGGTACGCAAAACGCTTGGATATTTGCCGGAGCACAATCCGCTCTACCTGGACATGTACATCGCTGAATACCTGGAGTATGTAGCCGGTATTTACAAGCTGGGCAAGCAAAAGCAGGAAAAAATCAGGGAAATGATAGCCCTCACTGGCCTGGAACCCGAGCGGAAAAAGAAGATTGGGGCTTTGTCGAAAGGCTACCGGCAGCGGGTAGGTTTAGCGCAGGCCCTCATTCACGATCCGAAGGTGCTTATTTTGGATGAACCCACCTCCGGACTGGATCCCAACCAGATCATAGAAATCAGAAATTTAATCTCTTCCCTGGGAAAAGAAAAAACCGTGCTGCTGTCGACTCATATCATGCAGGAAGTGGAAGCCATATGCGATAAAATCATCGTGATCAACAAAGGACAAATTGTGGCCGACGATACCGTAGCCAACATCCACAAAAGCGGCCTGGAAAAGCAGCAAAAGCTGATTGTAGAATTCAATACCAGCTGTCCGCTAGGCGATTTGGAAGCTTTGGAGGGCTTAGAAAAGGCTGTGGATGCCGGAGATCAGAAATACATCTTGCTTAGCGAAGCCGGAAAAGATATTCGCGAAACCGTGTTTTCCTTTGCCGTAAAAAACAACTATTCGGTATTGTCCATGCAGGAAAAAGAAAAGAGTCTGGAAGAGCTGTTCCAGGAATTAACGGCCGGCTCCTAGGGGAAGGAGACCCTCAGCGCATAAAGTTCGAGGCTTTTATAAGCCAAATCATCCATATTTCGAAAAAGAAGTCCCTTTTTCGAAATGGCATAGGAATCGGATAATCCATCCGGCAGGGGTATCTCGCCCAGCTTTTCCAGTTGATCATTAAATAGTATTAAGCGTTTTTTTTTCTCCCCCCTGACATGGTAATTGTAAAGCAAATAAAACAGTTCTTTATGGGCGTCGTACTGCAAATTGTGGTACTTTGGCCCCATCATTAAACGGGTTATTCCACTTACCCGGGATCGCGGCACCCCTTTCACTACCGGATCCAGGTGATCTGCCAAAAAGGTCTTTTTTCTGATTTTCCCGTTTTGCATATTATAGAAGTAAAACGTGGATTTGTAGTGAAAATGATAAATAATGGTCTGGTTGTGAACAAGGATATGGGGGATGGCCAGGTCGTCATAAAAAACATCGCCTTCCAGCTCTTTGGGAAAGGCAAGATCAAATATTTTTCCCTTATGCGCATCAATTTCATACCAGCAAATAAGGGGATCATTATAAAAGCCATCTTCCCAGGGATAGCCATTGCGGAAGGGGTAAAAAACGACGGCCTTTTCAGCTGCATCAAAAGCAGTATAAAGCAGGTTGGCAATGGTAATTCCGGATTTTCCCAGGCGATGCGTTTTCGACAATTCGGGAAACATATCTTTCATGTAGATATCTTCAATGCATGTACCATCCTTAAGGATAAGCTTAAAACTTTTAGAATGGATAACAATCACAGTGTCACCCGATAGGATATAGTTAGAGCAATCCGGCACCTTCGCGGGTCCGTTTTTCTTAAATTTTATACTATGGCTGTATAACCCACTGTCCAGGTTATAAAAGTACAATTCCCGGAAAGCTTCGTTAAAATTGGCATACAATTCACCCTCATCCGTGTCAATTACCCGTGGAGCATCTGAAAGCGATAAGCCATGTTCATTTGTTATAATTTTTAGCGTATCGATGCGATAATCAATGGTGTACCCGCCTTTCTCCCCATTGGATTTACATCCGCTTAAAATCAATACTAGTGCAAGATATAGTGCAAGCAGTAATTCGGGGCGGATAAAATAGCGGGGAAGCAAGCGTTTCCCTTTTGGTCTGTTGTCGGTTTTTCTCATTGATAGAAATTTCACTGCACTTTTAAAGATTATGCGCTGCTTTTCATCTTTATTATATAGTTAAAAAGCCTCCCCGGGAGATTGGCCTCAAAAAAATTCTGCCCCTTATTTATATCTATCAAAGTTAGCTCTATTTACCAATTTCTCAAAAACGCCTGAAATATTTCACGCAGGCTTAGGCGGGAAGCCACCAATAGGATTCTTGTGAAAAATATGAGCACAGCTTGATACACTGCGGTAAAAAATCAGAAACCATAATTAATTCCAAAACTATAAGTAAGCTGTTCCCCCCGGTATACTTCCGGGGTATACTCGGGCACCCCGGTAATATTGCTATGCCGCAGGGAAAAGAGCAGGTAGCCGTCGTGAATAATTTGATAGCGGAGCCGGAAGTAAAGTGTTTTATTTTCCCATTCCACACTATCCAGGAAAGGATTTCCCAGCCGGCTTCCCCCCAGGCTGTCGTAATCTTTGCCCCGCTGTGCCCATAAATAGTGCAGGTGTACTTTCAGTCCCCGCAAGGGGTAGAAATCAAGAGCTGCGTAGTATTCACGGCTGTTATCGCGTAGGTAGTGACCCAGGTTGTAGCCATTGCTTTCGAAAGTGGTGGTGGGAATATGGTGCTGATAAGTAAGCGGCATACTTTTGGTATACTCCAGCGTTATTTGTGTGTTGGGTATCCAATCGCTCACCCGTGTGCCCAGCTTCAGGCTCCAGAAGTTAAATTCCTCATCATCGAAGAAGCGATCCACTGATAGCTCTTCCACAAAGAGGGTGCTATAGAGGTGAACATGTTTGATATTTCTGGAAGAAAGGCTAAAAAACATCTGCGAATTTTGTCCGGCATTCCGGGCTTCCTTGTCTGTGGCATTGTAGGTATGATCCACCGATTTGTAAAACATCACGGGAATCATGTATTGCAATTGGGGGCCGTTATCGCTGTAAATAACCGAATTTCCCGCCGAAATAAAAAAGTTTTTAAAGGGGCGGAAAGTAAACATATTGGCAGCTAAAAACTTATCGTGAAACAATTCCCGGTCATCCGTTCCATAGGCATTGGTAAAGGTATAGCTCAGTGCCGTATCGCTTACCTCGCTCACCAGCCAGCCGTGCACCCAGTTGAACTCGAACCAGTCAGCCGGTTTCAACTGCATGTTGATGTGCGCAAAAGAGGGTGTGTGGCCCGAGAAGATATTGGCGCCGTTATAGCCCTGTCCCCATTGAAAATGATCCTTGGCCACTCCCAGCTGGCCCCATTCCCAGGAATAGCTCATCCCCCCGCGCATTTCGCTGTAATCGCCCCCGCCATCCCCGGTATATTTATAATTGGCACCTGTACGTTGGTTCAGGTATGGTTCATCCGACAAAAATGTGCTTTCATGGTTGTCGCGCAGGCTGGCCCAAACTGCCAGGTGATCGCCCACGGTAGCCC
>CAYVSF010000305.1:0-4335 GCA_964453775.1 uncultured Bacteroidales bacterium | reverse complement strand
GTTTTAATATCTTTTATTGGAAGACGAACAACACCGGTTTCATTTCTTTTCACGATATTTTTTTCTTTTGATGCAACTATCGTAACGTTATCTAATGCAATTGCAGAAGCCGTTAATTTGAAATCCCTGTGAAGATTTTGGTTAGGGTGGATTTTTATATTTAATTGTTTGTAGCCTAAATAAGAAACATTTATTTCTAAGCTATCATTTGAACGCACAGTTAAACTATAAAAGCCATATTCATTTGATACAGTTCCGGTTTTAGTCTTTTCTTCCAGTATAGTTGCACCAATTAATACTTCACCCGAATTTTTATCGTAAACAAAACCACTAATAGTAGTTTTGTTTTGACTAAATAATGATAAACTAAAAAACAATAGTATAATACAAAAGACTAAAACTCTCATTATTCATTTATTATTTGTTCTGGGATAAGAAATGAAACAATATCGTTGTTAAATCCCGCGAAAAGCCCATAGCCATTATTAACATTTGATATAATATTTATCGGTTCTCCCATTCCATATAAAATATCTTCTTCTTTATTATATAAATGCTGTATCATTGAGGTTTTAAATTTGTAGTAATCTTCTGTTACATTTCTTAAATGCACACTTATGTAATGCTTCGCAATATACCTGTTATCGTCTTTTGTTTTTTGTGGCGGATTGTAATAAACTCTTAAAGTGTATTCCTTGCCGTTGATCGATTTATCATTAAACAATAAATATTTTGGCTTATTTATATCAAAACGTATTAATGAAGGATAATAGCTTTCAGATGTTAAAATATTATCATAGGTTGATAATTCATAAAAATAATTAGAGCTGTCATAGTTAAAAGCAATATCTGAAACTGCTATTTCGTAAAAATTAATCTCATCTGAAGGGTCTGTAAAAGTTAAGGAAATCTCAGAAAAAACATTGCCTGTTTCATCAATGTATGAAATAGGTACAATGGCTGTATCTTTAATTGCTACTTTTGCAGGTATTTTCGTTGTTGAAGTTATTGTTTCAAAATTCTCTTTATGTATTTGAATAGAATATGTATTTCCGGCTATTGGATAATCACTAATATTGTTTGATATACTATAGATATCCAGGGAATCAATATATTTTAAGGTGTCTTTTAAAACCCCATTTTCGAAATACATTACAATAGCGTCATCCATTTTGCTTTGAGAGTCATCAAATATATGCAAACTACTTTGCAACCTTATCCCAAGTGGCTTAGGAGTTGGAAGTGTAAAAGGAACAATCGTAGAGTAAGCAACAATCTTTGGCTTTTCCTGTGGAATCTCAATTTCAACCTCTTTTGTACAGGAAAACAATAAAAAACTCACAATTAATATGATTAGGTTTTTCATTTTTTGTTAAGTTCTTCAATTATGATGTCTTCTAAATAGTGAATTGAATATTTATGATCCAATATTTTTTTATTCACAATAAAAGTAGGTGTTGTAAATATATTATTTGCAATAAGATAATTCTTGTTATCCATTATTTGCTTTAATATTTTATCATCATTCATATCTTTAGAAAAAAGTTCGATATCCAAGCCTATGTCACGTGCAAATTGAAAATAAATGGAATCTTGATGTAATACTTCTATATTTTCAAATATCTTATCATGCATTAGTTTAAACTTGCCTTGTTTTGCAGCAGCTTCACAAGCAATTGCGCTTTTATCAATGTAATCACTAAAGTACACAAACTTAAAATTTACTTTTCTATTGTATTTTTTATATAAATCGTGTAATTCAATTTCAGCTTTCTGGCAACCGATACAACTAAAATCACTTACTATATAAACTTTAAAGGTTGCTTTATCGGAAGTTATATTTTGAGAAAAAAGATTACCTGTCTCAATTGTGTTATAAAAAGGAGGCCTAAGCTTAACCCTCAAAGAATAATATTGCTTCAATGAATCAATATATTGATGTTGTCTTTCTTTTTGCTTAGTACTTTTTAAATAATACAAGATGCCCGCAGTGTCGACCAATGAAATGTCATTTTGTGATATATACCTATCTAAATCCAGCTTTGTAACCTCTTTACATTTTTTATTTATTTGCTCTTCAACAAGCTGGTTAAGAGAAATATTTTTTTTTGCAGCTTCTTTTTTTAATACTTCTCTTGAAACAAACATTTGTAGAGCCTCTAATCTTAGTTCATATATTTGCATTCCTACTATTGAGTCGATCTGATTTAAATAGATGTTTTCTACATCCAATGTAGCAATAACCTCTTGGTGCAAAGACTCAATATTCTTTTGGTCAGTTACACAGCTATTAAAAGCAAAAACGAGAACTATAATAATAAAACCAAATTTTACTAAATCTTTCATTTTTATTTATTAAATAAGAAAAAAGTAAAAAGCTGTTTTAAGTTATACGGTAAAACAGCTTTTAAATGAATCTATTGTATTCTTACAGCTTTTGTAATTTTACAAGCCAATTTCATTTAATTAATGAGGTATCTTATCAGTTTTAACATACCAGCGGTTTGACCAAATGAAAGGGACACAACTACTCGGAATATCCATAACAAAGCAATTTGCACCATCAAACCAACTTCCTGATTTTGGACATTGATTGCCCGAAACAGCAGTATAGTAGAAATTATTAGCATAAATAAATGCAGTGGTACCGTCTGGCGGCGTCCCCACATAACAATTAGCGCTATCATAAGATCCTATGGTACAATCTCTTCCTCTAAAATCGTTGCTGTTATAATAAATGGTGTAATTTGTACCACTTTGATAAGAATGGGGATAAATTACAATTCCTCTTTTGTATAAATCATAATCTTCATCTAAGGCGCAATAATAATCTCCTGAAGGATAAATATACCAGGCATTCGCTCCATTCACTTCTAAATATTTCCATGATGAATACCATTTTGATTTATATCGAAATTTTGCGACAAATTCATAGCCCCAACCTTTGTGAACAGCTCCAATAAAATCATTTTTAGTTGTATAACCTACAGGATATCCAAAAATAAAGTCATTTGTTGATTTTAATTGTGTCTGCTCCACTTCTAATGAATAGCTAACAACACTTTCTTGTAAATTTGTTGTAACCAATTCAACTATGATTTTAGGCTCTTCCAGTAAATCGAAGTTTTCTGAGGTTGTAGATTTAAGTTTTTGAGTAGAATTCTTACCGGTGTTCTTTAGTATTTCAACATCATCTTGATTTATCTTTAAAGACAGATGATTTGCTTCCAAATAATCATTCAATAATTGCTCATCATCGGAATAAATTGCGTAAAAAGCTTGATTATTTCCTGAAGCATCGGTTACGATAATTTCCTTCTTGAATTTACCATCGTTTTGAGCTTGACTGTCAGAAATCTCATCATTGATTTCTTTTTGAAGATTTTGTTCTTCTTTCTCACAACTCATTAGTGTAGCAATTACAGCTATAATTGCTAATTGCAAGATTTTTTTCATTTTGATTAAGATTTAAGTTAATAAATATGATTATGTGGCGGCAAAAATAAATGCTTAAGGGGTCAAAAAATGACCCTTTGTCAATTTCTCAGCACAAATCTTTTTAAAGATTTACAATATTTAACATTATGTCCTTCATCCCTTAATTCGGATAACATTCTTTTAACTGTCCTTTCACTACAGTCATATATGTCTGTTATTTGCTTCAATGAAAAACATCTCTTTTTCTCTATCATTTCGAGCAAATATTCGTTTCTTTGTTTTCTTTCAAGATATTTCATTTTTCCACTATCCTTTGTGGGTCAGCCAAGAGCAAATGTGATTCATTTTTTTACAATTTCCAGGGTAGCAGAAATTTGCAACTTCTTTGCTGTGGATCGGCTTCGCCTTGTTCATAACGATCTTATAAGAGTATTACCATTATGCACTGTTATTCGTTAGTGCGTTTGTATTTATTTAATTTTCAACATTTTATTAAAAAAATCTTTAAAACCAACTGGTCATAAGCTGCCGGCTGGTTTTTGGGTACTACAACCGTGGCGTGAGCATCGGGGGGAAATTGAATTTACATTGGCCCCGCCTAAGGCGAGATGGTTCTTTGCGTATGAATAGTAAACCAACTTGTGCATTACAAATATACTTTTCATGTTTCTTCTTTTCTTTTCAATGCTCTTTTTCTTGCTCCTCTACCTATTTATTCCAAAAAAGGGCAAAAGGTAACCCCCCAGCACATAACTTTTTTTGTTTTTTGAGATGGTTATTTCTGTAAGACCCGATATATGGCACTTTGCTTAGCAAATTTAGAGGCCTCCTACGCATTGCAAGCTTCGGAGGACAAGGAGGACACCGATTGCAACCGAGCCTGCTGTAAAGCAGCGA
>CAYVSF010000304.1:0-4361 GCA_964453775.1 uncultured Bacteroidales bacterium | reverse complement strand
ATAAAGGTTAAGCTCTACAGGCAGCCTACGATATCGTTCATCAAAATCGGTTACAAACTTTCTCAAAAGCAAATAGATGTCATCACCCCTCTGACGCAGTGGAGGAATATTGATGGGGACAGTATTTAAACGATAATACAAGTCCTCTCTAAATTTATTATTTTGTATGGCCTCCAAAATATCTACATTGGTGGCTGCTATAACCCTTACATCAGTTTTCAATACTTTTGAAGAACCAACCCGGAAAAATTCTCCGGTTTCCAGCACTCTAAGCAATCGCACCTGCGTTGACAAGGGTAATTCTGCCACCTCATCCAAAAAGATAGTTCCTTCATTAGCGACTTCAAAATACCCTTTGCGGCCTTCATGCGCTCCTGTGAATGACCCTTTTTCATGTCCGAACAATTCAGAATCGATAGTTCCCTCGGGAATTGCGCCACAATTAACAGGGATGTATTTCCCATGCTTTCTGGAGCTAAAATGGTGAATAATCTGAGGGAAAACTTCTTTTCCTGTTCCACTTTCCCCGGTAATTAACACAGAGAGATCTGTAGGAGCCACCTGCAAAGCAACATCTATGGCCCTATGAAGCAGAGGTGAGTTCCCAATTATTGCAAATCGTTGTTTTGTTCTTTGAATATCAGCATTTTCCATATCCAGGAAATTTCTTTAAATATATGACAAAATTACAACAAATCTCATGGAATATTGCATGTAAGCCTTAATTTTCTGTTATTCTTCTGCCAATACGTCACAATATTGACTACACACTATAAGATTTTAGTTACATTTGTAAAAAGCAAATCTATGAATGCAATAGGAATCATCCCGGCCCGATATGCTTCTACACGTTTCCCCGGCAAACCACTTGCCAATTTGGGAGGAAAATCAATCATACAAAGAGTTTATGAACAGGCACAAAAGGCCCTATCCACAGTTTATGTAGCCACGGATGATATCAGAATAGAAAAAGAAGTAAAAAGCTTTAACGGAAAAGTTATACAAACTTCTTCAGCCCATCAGAGTGGCACCGATCGTACTGCTGAAGCTATCAGGCGAATTGAAGACAAAGAACAGATGGAATGGGAGATCGTTATCAACATCCAGGGCGATGAACCATTTATCCAGGTATCGCAAATTGAAGAAATCCTGGATTGCTTTTACCAACCCGATACAGCGATTGCTACATTAATAAAAGCAATTAAAAAAAACGAAGATGTTTTCAACCCGAACATTCCCAAAGTAATCGTTAATAAAAACATGCAGGCCATTTATTTTAGTCGTTCACCCATTCCACATTTACGCAATGCAGAAAAAAGCGAATGGCATGAAAAGCATCTTTTTTTCAAGCACATTGGCATGTATGCTTACAGGAAGCATGTTTTACAGGAAATTACCCAACTTCCATCCTCTGCGTTGGAACTGGCGGAATCTCTAGAACAAAACCGCTGGATAGAAAACAATTATAAAATCCGGGTAAATGAAACCGACACGGAAAGCATCGGAATTGATACGCCGGAAGATTTGGAACGGGCAAAAGTATTTCTGAAGAAATAAAAAAACAGGAAGAGCAGTAAATCTTGCCCTTCCTGTTTTTTGTAGAAATATGTAAACTTTTAGTTCTCTTTCAGTAGTATATTACCCACTTCCCAGGCAACATTCTGCGTATCTGTACTAACATACTTAAAAGCAATATAGAAAGTCGATTCTCCATCATAAGCCGACATATCAATATCCCCTGAAGCTTCAAAATCCCATGAATCACCGGCAGGCCTGCTAATACCTGTCAATTCCGTCCAGGTTCCCTGCGAAGTAGGATCACTGGAGCCGTCATAATCCGTAGACACCAAAATTTGTACATCATTGTATATGTCTGCTGAACTCGAATAGGTTCCACCTACATCATTTATTGCTTCACGAATAACCATCGTAACATTTGTTTTGCCACTTAGATCGATAGCGGGTGAATCAACCAATCTTCATTTGGTATTGATCCGCCATCATAACCGCTCATCACGGCACAGCCATTATCATAGTAATCCCATTCCCAAACTTGTGTACCAGTGATGTTAAATGTGGAATAAGCGGAAATATCATCTGTAAAATCCTCTTCATAAAACCCGGTTTCAGGAATAATGCCAGAACCATCTAACCAGTATCCGGTTAATGATTTTAATCCGGCTTCCCCAAAGTATGCTTCCAGATTACCATAAGCTTTCACTAATTTACCTTCATTTCCAGGATTATCAACCAAATTTAAGGCAGTTCGAATGTCTCCGCTTGGCAATTGCACAACCACACAATTAGAAATATTTGTTTCAGATTCAGAATCAGCTATGATAATGTTACTATTTGTATAAAAAGGCCCTTCAAAGGAAGGAACAAAATCTGAAAGATCATTTCCACTTTCATCTTGCGTTTCGTATACACCTACAATATATCCTTCTACCCAAACACCGGCTTCTCCCTGGTTGGTAATTCCTGATTCGACATTATAAGGATCGTCAAAGGTGCCTGCTCCTGTAACGTCGCCTCCGCCACCTCCAGCGCTGCTTTCACCCACATAAACATCATCCACGATGGCTGAGGTTGATTGGGCATCGCTACCGGTATATTTGAAGGCTACAAAAACGTTTTGTCCAATGTAATCGCTTAGATCTACATTCCCCGATTCCATAAACTCATAGTTGGTTGCAGAAGAACCTGGCAGTGTAACATTCACCTCTGTCCAGGTAGCTGTTTCAGGATTGCTTCCATCAAAATCGGTTGAAACCATCACCTGTAAAGGTTCATCTGTAGTATGCTCCCAATAGGCAATTGCAGAATTAAAGCGCAAGTATTTCGTTTTATCAATAATAATTGGCGGTGTGATCAACCAGCTCACCATGGAGGATAAGCCGGAATTGTATCCGCTTGCCTGTGCATAGGTGTTGCTATCGTAGGTTTTTCCCTGCCATTTTCGGTCTCCTGCTTCCAGGTAGTTCAGCCATCCATCCAATTGTACATCGGAATAATCTGCAACACTTTCAAAATCCTGGAAAAGTGAATCAACAGGCTCGCCTGTTGAGCCGCCGGTCCCGAAGCGTGGTTGATCCATCTCAATTTCTTCGTAACTTCTGATATACAATTGCATATCATCGCGGTACTGTCCAACAACTGCAACCAGCGAACCGCTACTATCGGGTACACTTTCGTCGGCAAAATTGGCATATCCACTGGTACGCACTAAAATATTCGATCCAAGAGAATCTTCCAGGTTACGATTTTCGGTGATCTTTTCTTCTGCATTGGCAAAAGTTTTGGATGTATCATCAGCTACAAACTGCACATTTTCTAATTTTACTAAACGAGACTGGTAATAGTTCTTTTGCGATAAAATATCGCTAATACTTGCAGATTCGGGTTTTCTTTCTTTTAAAACATCCAGTTTAACTACAGTTTCGTCGATATTTACACCATTTCCATCCAGTGCATTAATCTGATACAAATTCTGATATTGCATAACCACAAGATCAGTAAGGGAAATACGAAGAGAGTCGCCCTGGTACAAACCGCCGGAATTTTCAAGGAAAATTGCTATGCCACCTGTTTCGTCCTGAATGTAAACCGTACGGTAAATATTGCCGTTTTTATCATCCATGGTTATCGTTCCCTGTAGTGTCAAACTATCCTTAAACTGATAGGCAATCTGCACTTCATCATTCAAATAGCTTCCGCTGTCTGCAAAAAGCGCTTTTATTTCACTAATTGTAATGCGATCTCCCTCGGCAAGATACTGTGCAGGAGGGGTGTCAAATTCATCATCGACACATGCTGTTTGCAACAAAACGATAGCTGCAAAAAGACTGAATAATCTGAATATATTAAATTTCATAACACGTATATTTTTCATTTTCTTTTCGTCAATATCTTATCAATTAAAAACTTATGGTCAAAGAAGTAAAGTAAGTTGTTCCATACATATGAAAATATATTGATGGAAACTTATTTACATCCAGTTCATCATAATCAAATCTCAACTGCTCATACCCTCCGGTAACAACCTCTTTATTATCAAGTATATTATTTACCACAAAGAACAAACTAATATAATAATCATTTATTCTCCAGGATTTGCCGCCTTTAATATCCAAAACATAAGCTTCCGGAAGTTTCTCCTGGTTGGTAATTTCTGCAATCTTAGCACTTCCATACGGACTATTAGGATCAAGACCCGCTACTGCCAGATCTGTCCTTCTTGCCGGGTTAAAACTCAGGTAAATATCATTAAAATAGCTTCCTGTTACTTCAACCCACCAGTATCTGGGCGAACGGTACTCTAATCCTAATGCTAAAGCAGTTTGAGGTGTTCCATCAACATA
>CAYVSF010000303.1:0-4380 GCA_964453775.1 uncultured Bacteroidales bacterium | reverse complement strand
GTTGCAGGGTAGAGCGGTACTGGCATCTTCGGGAAAACCAAACCACTGCGCCGGAAGATCCGGAAGATATCGTTGCCGGATTGCGCCAAAAGCTGGAGGAAGCCGTTAAAGAGCGGGTTACTTTGGCCAATGGTGTGGCAGCCGAGCTGAGTGGTGGCATCGATTCCAGTACGGTCACTGCCCTTTCGGCGCATTTTGCTCCCCATACCCTGGCGGTTTCACACTGCCTGAGCAAACAACAACTGGGAAATCGTTTCCCTTACCAGGATGAACAAAAATGGAGTCGCATGGTGGTGGAGAACAGCCAAATCAGGCAATTAAAAGTTGAAGCAAAAGAGGATTGGTCGCTCCCGCACATGCTGGGGAAAATGAACGACATCCAGGGCGGGTTGACCAAGCAGGGGCTGGAAACCTATGTGTTTGAAGGGATGCAAGCTGCAAAAAAGGAGCATTGCAGCCTGTTGCTTTCCGGTTTTGGCGGCGATGAAATGGTCTCTAACGCCGGAACAAGCAGGGAAAATGAATGGGCTGCCCGTAAAGAATTCAAAAAAATGCGCAAACACATGCGCAAAAAAAACATGAAGCAGTACCACATCATAAAAAAAAGCATAAAAGCTTTGCTTCCCGCATTCCTGAAAAACCTCTATTATACCCGAAAAAAAAACTATAAATTGCTAACCGGCAAACAACACCATCACTTTTTACTTCCGAAAAAAAAGAACCACTATAAAATTGCACAGAAAACTCGCCAAAGAATACTTCATTTTTTGGAAGAGTTGCCCCAAAACGAAAAAGAAATTCGCCGCTTAACCAACGAAGGAAGCCACCTGCGTTTGCAATATGGCGAGCAGGCTGCCATGTACCTGGGCATGGACTACGCCTATCCCCTACTGGATAAGGAGCTTATTGAGTACTACGCCTCCATTCCGGGCGAACTGAAGACAAAAGATCCCATTCACCGAAAACTGATTAGGGAAGCCATACAAGATTACCTTCCCCCGGAAATCGCTATGCGCCCGGATAAAACCGGCACCACCATTCCCTACGCTTTTTTACTGATGCAGGATGCCAAAGACGAAATGCGGGGGTTGATTTCGGAAGCGCAGGAAACAATCAATCATCCCCTGATTGACTATGCTAAAATGTATGAAGAGCTGGAAAACAACACCCGTGAAGATGCAGAAACCAGAATCCCGCAGATCTATCAGAACGGCATAAAAATTATCCTTTTTTTGCTAAAACATCCCGAAATTGAGATCAAATAGCCCACATACCAACACCTTAGAGCTGCTGATCAAGCTAAGTTCCTCATCCCTTACGGCTGCTGAATCTGCTGTTCTAAAAGAAAAGATTCCGGCACTGGAAAAAGAGCTCCTGTTCGAAATCAGAAAACAGAAAATGAGCTATGCCATAGACCGGCAAATACAAAAGCACCCGGAGCTGTTTAGCGATAGCTTCAAAACACAAATAAAGCAACAGCGCCTGCAATTTGTGCAAAAAGCCCTGGCCTATTCAAAAGAGACCCGCAGGCTGCAACAAATTTTCGAGAAAGAACAAATCAAGGTCCTGTTCTTCAAGGGCATTGTTCTGGCCAAATTGCTCTACAACGACCTGGGAGCAAGGCAGCCGGGAGATATTGATATACTGACAGATAAAACCAATTTTGACAGGACAAGGGACATCCTTAAAAAAGCAGGTTATGAAGCCGTTTCGCCATCTATCACCCTTAGCCGAAAGCGAACCCGCGTCATGCAAAGCATTACCAACCAAATGACCTTTCGTCACAAAGAGAATAAAACGGTTTTGGAATTGCACTGGCACCTCACAAATCCAAGGTTTATCTTTAATGCAGGAACTTCATCCATCCTGAAAGAAGCTATACAGGTGGATATTTCCGGGGAACCTGTTTTCACCCTATCCACGCCCTGGTACATGCTTTACCTGGCTGCTCATGGAGGATTGCACCAATGGTGCCGGCTCTTCTGGATAAGGGACTTTGCAGAACTACTGGAACAAATAAGCGAAGAAGATTACCGGGAATGCCTAAGCCTGGCTAAAACGAACAAGCTTACCCGAACTTTGAACCATGCCATCCGTGTGGTGGATGAAACCTACGGCATCCCTTCGCAATTTAGGATAGAGCAAAGCGCTGTGCAAAACCGGCTGCTAAAAATGGCGGTGGAGGGCTTACAAAAAGGAGGTTACAGGTCGAAAGGAATCCCCGGGAAAATCCAAAACATCTTTTACAGGATAAAACTCTACCCCAAGCCCCGCATGTACCTGTTTCATTTTTACCGCTTACGCACCCACTATCGCGACTGGGAAGAACTACAACTTCCTGATTCCCTGTTTTTCCTTTACTATCTGCTTCGTCCTTTCCTGGTGTTAAGAAGGGAAGTCTTCCAGCGAAAGCGCTGAAAAACAGTAGCCTTTTGCCGCATAGTAAGCCAGCAATTGCGATGTAATTTGTAACATTTTCTCTCCGGCCTGCTCACTGTCATGCAGCACAATAATAGAGCCCTTTTTTGTCCGTGAGATCACATGCTTCACAGAACGCTCCACCGTCCATTTGGCATGAAAATCCCGGGCCATCACATCCCATGTTATAATTTTATATTTTTTTCTGATTTTCAGGTACTGCCTCAACCCAAGATGACCATAGGGAGGGCGAAAAAAAGCTGTCTTAAGAATATCATCGGCCTCATGCACATTGTTCAGATAAGTTTTAAGACCGGTTTTCCACCCGGAGAGATGCTCATGCCCATGATTTCCTATAGCGTGGCCTGCATTCTCAATTTCCTGAAGGAGTTTCGGGTATTTTTGGACTTTCGCTCCCGTGCAAAAAAAAGTGGCTTTTGCATTCCAATCCGAGAGTAATCGGAGCAATTCAGGAGTAATTGTGGCAGAAGGGCCATCATCAAAAGATAAAAACAGCCTCTTCTCAGAAGTTCGAACATGGGTTAAAACTCCCGGGAAGAGACTGCCTATAATACGGTTCATGTTCATCTAATGCTATCCCATTCTGGCAAAGAGATCCATAAACTCCTGCATTTTGCCCTGGTAAAAGGCCGCTTCATCAGAAAGGCCATTATTCCTGGCAATAACAGACAATTGCTGAACGATGTATAAATCCCTGCGGATTAAATCGAGCATTCCAAACATATCCTTTCTGCTCACATTTCTGTAATACTCCAGGTTGCTCACGGATGTTGTTCCCAACTTATTCAGAATATCCTTTGCTTTTTCTTTTTCGCCCATGGCTATGTAGTTTTCAACAAAGCTGAGCATGGGGAATGAAAAATGAATGCGACTGTGCGGCAATTTCTCAAGTGACCGTTCCATGACCAGCCTTGCCGAATCTTCTTTCCCCTCTTTAATCAATTCTCCTGCCAGTCGGCCAAAGAAACTGCGGGAATTGGAGTACATTCTTCTGGAATTTTCATTCATATAAACAGAAGTATCTTCCACGCCTCCCCATTTAAATTTATTTACCAGTAAATCAAACATATTATCGGAATGAATCCAGCCGTAGTATCCATCCTGGTTCTTTACTTTTACAGGTGTAATCCGATATGCAAGGCCGTCCATTTTAAAGTAGCTGTCCAGGTTGAAATACTTACTACTGCCTACGGTAACCGACCAGTAAATGGGTCGTTCCCAGTCGTTCACAGCCATGAGTTCATGAACAATAAGACCATCTTTCAGCATCAGGCTGCTATTTGCAGTCCATCTTATTTCATCTACCATTCTGTCGGCATATTTCGGTTCCAGTACACCCTTCTCAATAATTTCTGCCGAATCGATAGGCAGCAGATATTTTCTTGTGGGCATATAGCTAATTCGCTGATTTCTGTCGAAAGGAGAAGTCATTTTTGTTTTGGGATCATCATCACGTACAAAATCCATTACTTCCCGTATATCAACATACCTATCAATACGGTTCATCACAGGTAGCACATCCCTCGTTCCTTTCATATACTGTTCCGGTTTGAGTTTTATTGGAATAGGATCAGAATCGTAGGCCTTTCGGGCAAGTTGCTCAATATACCACCCGGCGCGCAAATAGCTGAGGTTTGCCACGCGTACATCCGTTCTAATACCTTCAACTTCCTGTGCATACCATAAAGGGAAGGTATCATTATCACCATTAGTAAACAAAATGGCATCTTCCTCGCAGGAATTTAAATAATTGGTTGCCATATCAACGGCAATATAACTTCCAGAGCGATCGTGGTCATCCCAGTTTTCCGAGGCCATTAGCGCAGGTACCAATAAGAACGAAAGGACAAATGCCGTAATAGAAGCCGGGGTCTTCTTCATAACCTTATTCAGGAGATCCACCAGCCACATTACGCCCAATCCAATCCAGATGGAGAAGGC
>CAYVSF010000302.1:0-4384 GCA_964453775.1 uncultured Bacteroidales bacterium | reverse complement strand
TACCTATACTCCCTTAGCGCTGGTCGTTATTAGGAACGACTGGGGTTGGGTGATGTTTGGAGTAGAATGGGGGTTAGCCCTTACTGGAATTTTATTGAAGATATTCATGCCCAATAAATTTGAAAAGGGAGTCAACATCTTCTATGTTATTTCTTACATCATTATGGGATGGCTCCTTTTGTTGTTTCTGATTCCACTATACAAGAATATGCATCCGATGGGCATGGGATTTATTTTTATAGGAGGTGGCTTATATACCCTGGGAGTCGTATTCTTCAAGATGGAAAAGATCCGATACAGTCATCTTATCTGGCACCTAATGGTGATTGCAGGGAGTGTTTGTCACTGGGTGGCTATTTTTGTATATGCCCTGGAGAGAGGGGGTTGAATGATTCGGCTTGGTGCTTTCTTTAAAAAGTATACATTTGCACTTCCTTAAAACAATATCAGCCAGTATTTTTAGTTTTTACCTTTGTTGATTAAAAATGCCCGGTTTTTTTAAAGGAATTAAAAAATAAATATTGTTTATAAAGAAACAACAGGAGATATCTACTGTTACTAAATACAAACCGTCAACAGAAAATGAGAATAGTGTTGTCATATCTGCTTACCCCTGTTTATCTCCTGATTTTTGGACTACTGCTTCTTATCTTTCATCCCCTTCAATTTATTGGATACCATCTTGGAGGTGAGAAAGGGCATAAAGTGGTTGTGGATATGCTAAATGGGGCCTTAATGTTATTTTTACTCATTTTAGGAGTGCGATTTAAATTTAATGGTTTTACCGGACTCCCTGAGCATAAGCCCTTGATTATCGTGGCAAATCATCAGAGTGCATTTGATGTTCCACCTATTGTTTGGGGCTTTCGAAGGTACAGCTTGAAATTTGTGGCTAAAAAGGAACTGGCGAAAAATATTCCCAGTATTTCCTATAATTTGCGAAAAAGCGGAGCTGCATTAATTGATCGTAAAAAGCCTGCATTGGCTGTAAAAGCTATCGAAAACCTTGGAGAGGAGATGTGTAAGAAGGCCTTTAGCGTATGTATTTTCCCTGAAGGTACGCGCAGTAGAACCGGCAGGGTGAAAAAATTCGCCAGTGCCGGACTGGAAGCATTATTGAAAAACTGCCCCGAGGCTATTCTTGTCCCGCTTGCCATTGATGGATCTGCAGCTTTGCAGGAAAAAGGGTTTTTCCCTTTACGGGCCGGAACAAAAATTAGCATAACTGCCCTGGAACCACTGGCACCGCAGGGGGCAACTGCCGCAGAACTTGCGCAAAAAGTTCGTTCAAAGATAAGTGATGCTATTCGTTAAGAGGATATCCCATTGCAAATTTCTGCTTACTTGCTTCTTTTTTTGTAACTTGTATTGGTATATGCAGCATATAGTGGTTGCAAAGAAGCATCACTTCTTATCTGCAGAAAGGTACACTTATGAATGAAAAACTTTTCTCTGAGCAAGATCGGGCTTTTTATTCCGATGGGTACAGTTTGTCGCAAAGTGTTGTCGAAAAAGAGATGACAAGAGCAGCAATTCGTGAAGCAACAGCAACTCTTTACCATTCAATGGATGATTTTTTATCATCTTTTATTAAGATGGCACAACAAAACAATAAACCAGCACAATGCAGGAGAGGTTGTTCATATTGCTGCCAGCAACCTGTATATGCTGTGAGTCATGAGTTTTATTATCTGTTTGATTACATCCGGAAACATTTTTCCGAAAGCCAAATAAATAGTGTGAAACAGAAGGCTAAAGAGAAACATCAGGCCCTGAGGAAAGTCTCCTCTTTGAAAAGGAAGTATTTTAAAGCGCCCTGCCCCTTATTGTTGGATGGTGCTTGCAGTGCTTATGAAGCAAGGCCAATGGCATGCAGGATATATCTTTCAACAAATTTGCAGTCTTGTATTGATGAATTTGAGCATCCGGATAAGACCGAAGGGTTTCCGGATCTACTTGAGTTTCCATTGCGGGCAGGGAGAATGTTAAATGAAGGTTTTGTGGCAGGATTGAAGGAGGGAGGGTTGAAAACAAAAGAGTTGACTGTTGAGGCTGGCTTGCTGGAATATTGGGAAGATTAAAAGTATTGGGTAATAGTTTTTTGATGTAGAGAACGTAGCGATTTTTTGCTTTATAGGGTCTTCGCCTGGTTTTTTTCCGTTTTTGCTCTTTTTAACGCAGTTTCCAATCTCGTAAGTACGGTTTCTCTGGTATCTGTTTCTTCAAGGTAGGTTTGCCCAATACTGGCTGTTAATTTTACCTTTTTTTCTCCTAAACTAAAGTCATGGCTTTGAATATTACTTCGTAACCGTTCTCCAATTACCTCCAAATAAGAAAATTTTACTTCTCTGAAGATAATTACAAATTCATCGCCGTTTTTAAAACGGAAAATCAAATCAGAAGACCGGGTTAAACCGGACAAAAGATCTGTTAGTTGTACAAGGATTTGATCCCCTTCCTGATAGCTGTAGTTGTCATTAATAGATTTGAAATCATCCAAATCTATTAATGACACTGCAATATGGGTTTCGTTGTTCTGAAGAATTTCTGCAAGCGTTTTTTCAAATTCCCTGTAGTTGAGGGTCTTGGTCAGGAAATCCTCCCGGCTTTTTTTCCTTTCCACGCTGTATCTTCTGTAAAAGATGAGGTAGCCCGATAAAAAACCGGCAAGAAACAGTACGAAAGGAATGATAAATTGAACCATCGTCAGATTACTTTTTCTTTCTAAGGTACGCTCCTTTTTTTTGAATATAGTCGTAGCGCATATTTTTTCCGGGTTCATAAACCAGCGCCATAATCGAGTCCTGGCCCTCTTTGATGGTGGCGTAATCTGCAAAATCGAGGTTTCTGATGACGGCTTCAATTACACGTAGTGCCCCAGAATGGTCGGCAAGCAAAACACGTTTCCCTAAATTTTTCTTCACAAGTTCAATAAAACTGCTGGCAATTCTCCAATCTGCTTCAATCAGCGATTCGCCTTCGGGATAGTGGAAGAACCTGTTTTTTAGCAAGGCTTTTACCTGGGCTTCTTTTTGTTTCTCATCTCCTTCAAAGCGATTTCGGTAAATCTCCGTCATTTTTTTAATCACCTCTTTTTTCTTTTTATGGGTAAGTGCTCCGTATTTTTGCGAATTTAAACCATAGACAGCATCAAAGGCAATGTTAGAATATCCCGCCTCCTGAAGAAAATAGCGGGCAGTTTGTTCTGTGTTTTCCGATTCACTGCCGTAAACCTGGATGGGACGATCCTTGGAGAACATCCAAAGTGGGTACCCTTTTTCTTCCAGGAGATTGGTTGCAACATTAAAATCTTTCCCCAGCTCTTTTGCTGTTTTTACCCCGTCCGGTTTGAGCTGGTTACCTATGGAACCACTGATACGTCTGTTCTTTTTCCAGGTGTCCCAGTATCCGGAACCCACAAATTCGGGATCGTCACCTCCCGATTCATGGATGGATTTTCCATGTCTGATGAGCAAGATCTGGGATTGATTAAGGGGTACATAAGCTTGCGGGAATAAAGGGATTCCTTTTCCGTTGGGCAGCCAAACAATTCCTTCCCGCATTACCAAACCGCTCCCATCATCTAAAAACCGTCCTTCTATACGTTTCTTTTTACCGGGGTTTACTTCCATATCCTCTTCCTGCAATATCAGTTTTGCCCTGTAGCGTGTAAATTTTGAGCCAATGGCAGGAATGTGACGGGATGCCAGAATATCGCTAAACCTGTTAAGGGAAAATGTTTTTAAGAGCAGTCGTCTGAAACTGTCATTGTTGATGATGCCATTCCAGGCTAAGAAAAACATGTGCGGGTTAGCATTTGGAATGTTATTCTGGATGAATTCATATTTTGATTTGATATAGAACTGGGGGAAAAGATCTTCTTCTTTTAACATCAAAAGAAAAAAGTAGATATTCTTTCCAATTGATTTTAATTGATCCGTGAAATCTTTATCCACGTCATCTTTGGAAATTCCAAGGCGATTACCATAAATATATTGTAAAAACTCCACGTCCTCCTTTACGCGCTCAATTCTGTATGAATTGTGAAATTCTGCATGTTCCCGGCGGGTTTCATTAAGAGCAGGAGATTTATTTGCTCCGGGCGTTTTCTTTCCTGTCTCACTGGGTTTCTGATTCGTGTTTGTCTTCTTTGTACTCATGGCATTTTGTTTTACTGTTCTCTATTGTTTGCATGAAATTCACCATTCCTGGTATCCTGATTTTTCTTAATGGCGGAACTGATAAAACTAACCATTTTTTAAACCTCAGCGAAATTAAATTGTTTATTTACGAATCGATTTTTTGAATGCTCGCAGCGAAATTGTTTTTATTTAAAGTTTATTTCCTTGAAGGAAGAATTGTTTTATGAAATGAATAGGTGGGG
>CAYVSF010000301.1:0-4385 GCA_964453775.1 uncultured Bacteroidales bacterium | reverse complement strand
TCTCCCGGAAGAATAGTAAAAGAAGTTACTTTTTCAAGCTGCCCGCTTTGCCTGTTTTTTATAAAAGGAGAGAAACTTAAGGCAGTATATATTTTACCTGATGAATTTACTGTTTGAACTTCAGGGATAAATGAATTGGTAGCAATGAAGTTTTCAGGTAGTAGTGATTTTTCATAACCAGAAAGCGGTTCGCTTTTAATATTCTGTATTTTAATATTTTGTCCGGTACCATTGGAAAATAATTCATAATAAACAGGAATACCATTATCTTGCGGGTATGTTGCACCTTCAAAGTTTAACCAAAAAACTTTTGGGATTTCCTGTTTTTCTTCAGTTTAATAATAAGGGTGAATCACTATAGGATCATTCCATTGAATTGTTCTTTGGAAGTCCTGTGCATTAGCTGAAATCAAAAGCAGTATTAACGGGATAGCACTTAAGAGGTTTTTATAGTACCGGGAATAATATTTCATGATCATATTTAATTCAAATTGCTTCTTAACTGCAGGAATATAGTTTTTTACTTTGCAATAACTTACTTTTAAAATCGTTAGTAAAAATATGATTTTTTAACGATGTTTACAGGATAAATAGTATATTCATTCGAATGAATTTGAGGAAAGCTGCATACGGTCTGTTCTTTTTCATAACCATTTATGGCTATGGGTTTTCCCAGGATGTGGAATTCTCGCAATACTATGGAAATCCCTTGTATTTAAACCCGGCGCTGACCGGCGTTTCTGATGATCCCCGGCTGGCATTAAATTTTCGTTCAGCTATGCCGGTGCAATGGGGCGATTATATCACCTATAGTGCTTCTTTCGATCAATATACCGAAGCTTTGCATGGGGGTGTCGGTATTCAGCTTTTTAATGATCGTCAGGGGCAGGGGGCGTTAAACAGCTATCATACTTCACTAAATTATTCCTATATTTCTGACATTACTCCGGAAATTACTGCTAGCGCAGGATTTAAAACGGCATTTAATTATCGATTTTTAGATGTTTCGGGACTTACCTTCCCTGATATGAATGGCACTTCAGGTATCACTAATGAAGTTATCACAGCGCAAAGCAATTATTTTTTTGATTTTTCCTTTGGTTTAATGCTATGGAACAGAAAAGGCTACCTGGGGATAGCTGCAGATCATCTTACAGAACCCAATCAGTCCCTGCAAAATAATTACCCGGTCCCCTTATTCAGAAAATACAGCTTACATGCAGGACATGAAATAATTTTATATGATCGTCTGGAACGTCCAGGTATTTATTTATCACCCAATATAATTGCACAGTATCAGAATGGATTTACAAAAATAAATTATGGTGTATACTTGCACAACGATATGCTTACTGCTGGATTGTGGGTCCGGCAGGATCTACTTTTTAATATAAGCGATGTGGTTATAATGTTGGGCTATTCAGATGATTATTTTACACTTGCGTACAGTTATGATATCCCTGTTAATAAGTATCAAAGAAAAAATCCACATTTTGGGGCTCATGAAGTAACATTTTTATTGAATTTGCAGTATAAGGAAACGAGAAAGAAAATTAGGGCAATAAAATGTCCTAAAATTTAGTTATATTTGTATGTCGAGATAAGAGTTGTTGACATTTTTTTTTATATTTGAAATACGAAGAACAAAAAATAAAACTTCATTACCATGAATGTAAAGTTTAGAATTTTCCCATTTATTTTTGCCAGTCTTATATTGGTTTCAGGATGTAGCATGTTTGGAGGAAAAGATAATACGCAGACAGGAAATGTCTCTCAAACCACTGGCTGGACCTATAATGAACCAGAGAATGGAGGATACGAAGTAAAAACAAATTATGAGCAGGAAACAGGCCCTGGCTTGGTGTTCGTTGAAGGTGGTACTTTTACCATGGGTCGCACCGAACAGGATTTGATGCATGACTGGAACAATGTGCCCAGACGGGTAACCGTTTCTTCTTTTTACATGGATCAAACGGAGGTTAGAAATGTTGATTACCGCGAATATCTATACTGGATCAAGCGTGTTTATGTTGACTACCCTGAGGTATACAGAAATGCTCTACCAGACAGTCTTGTTTGGCGTAGAGCTTTAGCTTATAATGAACCTTATGTGGAATATTATTTTCGCCATCCTGCCTATAATGAGTACCCTGTTGTGGGTGTAAACTGGCTGCAGGCCAATGATTTTTGTACCTGGCGTACCGACCGTGTGAATGAAAAGCGCCTGATTGATGCCGGTATTTTAGAAATGGATCCCAACCAGATTGGCCGCGAGAATTTCAACACCGAAGCATATTTGGCCGGACAGTATGAAGGTATTGTAAAAGAAAATTTGCCATCGCTAAATCCTAACCAGGAAACCAGAAGGGTTTCAATGGAAGATGGTATTTTACTTCCAAGATACAGGCTTCCAACAGAAGCAGAATGGGAATTCGCAGCTGTTGCACTCATTGGTAATACTTATCAGGAGCGCCTTTACGAGCGAAGAATGTATCCCTGGGATGGACACAATGTAAGATATCCTGAAGGAAAAGAAATGGGAGTTATGATGGCCAACTTCAAAAGAGGACGCGGTGATATGATGGGTACAGCAGGTGACCTGAACGATAATGGTTCGATTACAGTCCCTGTTTACTCTTACTGGCCCAATGATTATGGCCTTTACTGTATGGCCGGTAATGTAAATGAGTGGGTTCAGGATGTTTATCGTCCATTGTCTTATGAAGATGTGAATGATTTCCGTCCTTTCCGCGGTAATGTTTTTGAAACCTACGTGCGTAACGAAGATGGTTCCATTGCAGAGAAAGATAGTCTTGGCCGCTTGAAAAGGCGTCCTATCACAGAAGAAGAAGCTTATGGAAGAGATAACTATAAAATGGCCGATTACAGAAACTACCGTGACGGTGATATGAATAGCCGTATTGACTATGAAGCTCAGGAAGGTGGAGCTACAGGTTCTTCCACAGAAGAGATGTACTCAACTGTTGAAGGTGACATGTCATCGCTTATTTCAGATAAAGTGCGAGTTTATAAAGGTGGTTCGTGGAGAGATCGTGCATACTGGTTGAATCCAGCAACAAGACGCTATCTTGATCAGGAAAAAGCAAAAGATGACCTGGGATTCCGTTGTGCTATGACCAACGTTTCCAGTCCAAGTGGAAAATAATTTCTGGTATAAAAGATAACCAATGGCTGTCCTGTGAAGGACAGCCATTTTTATTAATCACCCCTGAATTCATTAAGAAATGGAATTGAACGATCTCTATTCAATATATAGAACCAGTAAAGGGATCTCTATCGATAGCCGTAAAATAGAAACCGGAATGCTTTTTTTTGCCCTCAGGGGAGAAAACTTTGATGGCAATCAATTTACCGATATGGCCCTGGAAAATGGAGCTGAATATTGCATCATTGATGATCCTACATTTGATAGTTGTGATAAATGTATTCTTGTTGAGGATGTGCTAACTACCCTTCAGGATTTAGCAATGTATCACCGTAAACAAATGCGAATTCCGGTTATTGGCATTACAGGGAGCAATGGGAAAACCACCACGAAAGAGTTAATCGTTAGTGTGCTTTCTGAGAAATATAATGTAGGATATACCCCGGGGAATTTAAATAACCATATTGGAGTTCCGCTTACAATTCTTTCACTCTCCGACGAAATTGAGATAGCCATAGTCGAAATGGGGGCAAATCATCCGGGTGAAATAACACTGTTATCTGCGATTTCAATGCCTGATTACGGACTGATAACCAATGTTGGACATGCTCATTTAGAGGGGTTTGGTTCATTTGAGGGTGTGCTTAAAACCAAATCAGAACTATACGACTATATAAAGTCTTCCGGGAAAAAGGTGTTTTATAATAAAGGGAATAGCTTACTGCATGATTTGGTTAAACAAAAGCAACTGGAATCCATAAGTTATATTATTGGCAAAGGTAAGGCTGATTATAGCGCTGAAATTATTGAAGATAGATTATATCTTGGATTGAAAGTAGGAGATCATTTTAGTATTCAAACCAAATTAATAGGTGCTTATAATGCCGAAAATGTTATGGCAGCATATGCCGTGGGGCGATACTTTAGCATTGAAGATCAGGATGTTAAAACCGCTATTGAGGAGTATGTCCCTGAGAATAACAGGTCTCAATACCTGGAAAAGGAAAATAACAGGCTTTTGTTAGATGCTTATAATGCGAACCCAACAAGCATGAGATTGGCAATTGAAAACTTCAATCAGACCAACTTGAAGAATAAATGCCTTGTACTTGGAGATATGTTGGAATTAGGACGGTACAGCTATGAGGCCCATCGGGAAATTCTTGAATTGGTAAAAAGACTCGATTTCGATAAGGTTTTTTTGGTAGGTAATGAGTTT
>CAYVSF010000300.1:0-4400 GCA_964453775.1 uncultured Bacteroidales bacterium | reverse complement strand
AATCACGCCCCTGCCAACAGCCAATAGCCAACAGCTAATAGCCCAAACTCCCTCTTCAAGAAAATTTCTTAGCGTCTTAGCGTCTTCGCGGTGAAACATATTCTTCGCGTCTTAGCGCCTTTGCGGTGAGAAAATCGTGTCTTAGCGGTGAAAAAACTCGCCCGGGAATTGTTCCTACAGCCCGGGCCCCACCTCCATTAATTTTGTGATTCCTTCTGTTTAAACCTTGTAAATCTAAAATTTACTTTTAAATTTGCAAGGTAAACTGTAAGTATGTATTTACCTCGAGTAATAGAAACCCAATTGGCCGCTGCCTTGAAAAATAATCCGGTTACAGGAATTATAGGGCCCCGCCAATGTGGAAAATCAACGCTTGCTAAAAAAATGCTGGCGCATTCTACCCATGCGGTGTATCTTGATTTGGAGCGGCCTTCTGATTTACAAAAACTTACCGATGCAGAATGGTTTTTTACATCCCAAAAAGAACAATTATTTTGTATTGATGAGATTCAGCGAAAACCTGACTTATTCCCACTTATCAGAAGTTTAGTGGATGAATGGGGGCAAAATGGCCAATTTTTAATTTTGGGATCTGCAAGTCGGGATTTATTAAGACAAAGCTCAGAATCGTTGGCCGGACGCATTTCATACATAAATTTGACCCCTTTTTTGTGGGAAGAAATAGACTCCACAAAAGGTCTGGATGACTATATCTTCAAAGGAGGGTTTCCTCGCAGCCTTTTATCCGGAGATGATGAGGTATCTTTTAAATGGCGGGAAGACTTTATTAGTACATTTTTAGAAAGGGATCTTTTACAATGGTCGGGCTTTTCAACAGACACCATGCGCAGATTATGGCAAATGCTTGCACATATGAATGGACAGACAGTAAATTATTCTGTATTGGGAAAGTCGCTTGGTGTTAGTAATGTAACGGTTAGAAATTACATTGATTTGTTACAGGGCACATTTATGCTGCATGTCCTGCCACCTTACATGTCAAATGTGGGTAAGCGTATGATCAAAGCGCCAAAAGTATACATAGCCGATTCGGGATTAACCGCTTGTTTGCTGCAATTACAAAACTTTGAACAGATTATGGGGAGCCCTGTCATCGATTCGCTTTGGGAACAAATTGTTTTAACCAATTTAACCGGGCATTTTCAATCGGCCCAATTCTATTTTTATCGCACAAGTGCCGGCGCCGAAATGGATTTTGTGATGGAATATAAAGGCAACGTATTTGCCATCGAATGCAAATCCAGCGTATCACCATCTTTAACAAAGGGAGCTTTTAATGCAATAGAAGATATAAATCCTTCTGAAACCTTTATTGTAGCACCGGTGGATAAGGGGTGGCCTGTAAAGCCCAATATTTGGGTTACATCATTAAAAGAAATAATACAAAAAATAAAAGCTTAAAATAGACCAATCAGACACAATTACTCACGCAAGCCCGACAGCTGTGTAAGGGATAAAGTTCACCAGCAGGAGCGATGGAAGGAGCAGGGCCTGGTGTTTCATTCTACCAGGGAGATTATTCAAGCTGCAGAAAACGGCCAACTACCCCATAAAATTATGTTTACCTTTCACCCCCAGCGCTGGCATAGTAGGCTGTTTTTGGCACTCACATTAAAAGGGTGTTTTTACTGAAAATGCGATAGGAGGACTTCTTATTATTTTACTTGTTAGCTATGATTCATTTCATCTGCTTCGAGCTTCAATGAAGTCTCTATAACTTTTGTAATGTTGGAGTTTTGGTTATCAAAATGGATAAAAAACCGTTGTGGTGAGGTTTGCTTCAGAACCACATAATAAATATTGAACCAGTCAATAGTTTTTGGATTTTCCGGTATAAAGTCAATAGGCAGGGTAAGCTTTTGAAAGTAAGCAAGAATTTGTTCTTTTGTTTGTTGGAGGTTTTTTATGCAATGACTTATTTGATTGGCTTTTTTGTTTGTTTCTTCATACTTCTCCAGATCGTTTTGTTCATACATTAAAAGGGGTTCAAGTGTTGCTTCGAGCAACAGGTTCATCTCAATCTCCAGTTCTGCAAAATTAAAAAGCCTGAGTTGATGGTTTGTATAAGTAGCGAGCTGCTGGTTCATATTATGTAATAAATGTGTAATATGCTTATTATGATGTTGTAAAAAATCAGCATTAATATGAATAAAGCAAATTTTGTGCTTATCGGCTTTAAGTTTTTTTGCGATGCGTCTTTTAATTTTATTTTTCCTGATGCGTGTAGAAAACATCTCTATCAATTTAAATTTTCCATGGTTTTTTTAAACGAAAAGTGGGTCGCCTCCTGGTTAAAATCAAAAAGATAGTTTTGGTTTTGTTCTTTCTGATGTACATGGTACAGGTTCATGGTATCTATTACAATTGGATATTCCGGCATATAATTAATGCTTACGCCCAGAGAATTCAAATGGTTTTGCAATTCCTTTTCTTCCTGTTGAATGCATAGAATATAATCATATAGTATTTCTGATTTTTGGGAGAAAGAGGACTGTTTTTCTTCATTTTTATTCATGTAATACATAAATGAATCGGAAAGAGCATTATGTTTTATGTAGAGTTTGTTTTTAAAACTTGTTAGTTGGAAGAAGCGCACTGTATCTTCCAGGGATAAGCTATCTGCTTTTTTTTGTAGCAACTGAAGGCTATTCCTGATTTTTTTGTCCTCATGGATTAAGAAATCAGCATTGATTTTCTTGATAACCAGGTTTTCCCTTGGTGTTTCCAGGGTTTCGACTATTTGCTGTTCTGCTTCATGCGTTGCGCAGCCGGCCAAAAGCAGAAGAATTCCCCAACTAATTAAGTGTAATTTCATTGTTAAAAGCTTCTTTAAGGTGACTTTCGGGATAGCGATTAAAAATCGATATTACCCAATGAAAAATTTCTTTGCTCATTGATTTTGAGAACTCCCTCCATTCTTTCCAGCACATTTGTTTTTGTTGTTTTACAAGCAGTGCAAGGCTTATTTTTTCAGGGTTTCCTTCGCTTTGATTCATGAGTAAGGATGAAATAATTTCTCTTGTCCAGTATAAATTTTTCGGGTTTTCGATCTTCAATTGTTCTGTATTGCTATCTACGACAAGCAATTTATAAAAATCTATGTGAATAAATGCACTTTCATTCAAATTACAGACGATCATTTTACAGTTATTAAAAGAAGAATGCAAATAATGATTTCGGATGAAATTTGTATGAATAAATTTTGTTTTTTGAAAAGAGGAGTTTCTACAAGTTTGCCTTAAGAGGCTCTTTTTTAATCACTTCCGGAGTAAGAATATATAGGGTATTATCTTCAATAAGAACATCAACATATATGTCCTGTTCAGAATCGCTTGTTATTTTCTTTATTATTGATTTTCCACCTTTTTGTTTGCTGTCTAAAATATAAATAGCCTTATTGTTAAATACAATAATTTGATCTTTAATAACCTTAATTTCAGCGTCAGTGATGTTTATTTTACAGAAAATTTCACTCGTTTTGTTTTGTGGATAATATTGAAAAAGCGACAATGAGTCATTTTTATGACTGGATAGAAAGATTCTATCATCAGATTTTAAAATTCCTGAGATATTTAATTTTTTATATGTATCAAAGTTCAGATAACCGTTTAGTATATTATTAAACTTGGAAGAATCTAAGGTTATTTCTGGCAAGATATCGAAAACTCCATTATTGAATTTCAAAGGCATGCCATGATTTAAAATACTTGTTATAATAAAATTCCTCTTTTTCGTTTCTTTATTTAAATCAAATAAAGAAATAAGGCCTCTAGATGCATCAATTCCAACTGTTTTTACTTCAGCAAAATAAAAGATACCATCTTCAAAAAATTTGTAAGGAGAATTGATCGCTGATGAATCTCTTCTCCACAATTGTTTCCCGTCAATCGAATAACAAATAACATCATATATGTGCCAACTATCGCCATAGTTGAGTGATAAAATGTAATCTCCATTCGACATGAATTGATGAAAATCTGAATCTTCCTCAATTAGCACTTTTCTGTCATTCAACTTTTTTTTATTTATTAAAACAATTTTATTATCAGAAGTGCTTGTTAAAAAACCTTTATCTGTACTTATTATATCCGCTGTATAAGAATACTTAATATTGTCTTTATTATTACAACCTATTAATATAAGCAGTGTTAAAAAAGCGACAAGATATCTTTTGTTATTAATCAACTTTAAGATCATTTGTTCTTGGTGAATTTGGGCTATTTAATAATTCAATTAGGAGATTTTTGTTTCCAAACAGATAATTATATTGAGGTGCCATATCTAAGTCAATTCCTGCAGATTGTTTTTTAATAATAATAGCAGAATTATGCATTGCATTACCATTGGGGACTGTTCCCGGTGGACTAATAGTATCAATG
>CAYVSF010000299.1:0-4410 GCA_964453775.1 uncultured Bacteroidales bacterium | reverse complement strand
TATGAAGATGCCTACAAAGAAGAGTTCCTTAATGTGATTCGGCATTTCAACAAAGTCCAAAAGCCTATTGCAGCTGTATGTGTAGCTGCCCTTCCTTTAGCAAAATCAGGAATACTTAAAAACAGGAACGCTACAACTTATGACTTAAGTGGGGGCCACCGTAGAAAGCAACTGGCAGCTATGGGAGCTATCGTTAAGGATCAGCGCATTGTCGAGGATAAGAATATCATTACTTCCATTGGTCCGGCTACGGCCCTGGATGTGGCCTTTATGCTACTGGAAATCTTAACATCCGATGATAACAAGAAACAGATAAAAAAATACATGCGTTTTATTTAAGCCTTTCGGGTAAACTTCCAGCGATGAATTCTTTTTTATCAATAAGATTGACCTTTCCATCAAAATATTTAAGAAATTGGTGAAAAGTCATTGCCATAAAAAGTGCTGACTATTATCTTCATGGCATCATACTTAATCATCTTACAAAAGGACGACCATGAAAAACACATTTATTGCAAGCCTCTGGTTCTTGAGCTTTTTACCTTTTATAGCCAATAGTCAGCAGGTGAACACCGACAGTCTTCAACAAATAGTACAAACCACCGATGACGATGCCCAAAAATTTGAAGCGCTTTTTGAGCTCCATAAAGGAATAAAAGCGCAAGATCCAGAAAAAGCAAAAACTTATGCAACAGAAGCACTGGAACTCGCACGTGCAATGGGTGATGAATTGAAAGAAGCAAGGGTAAAAAAAGAAACCAGCAAAGCTTTACTGGCCAGCTATCAGTTTGAGCAGTTTGATTCCATTGTACATACCATTATTCCGGTTTTTAAAACCCACAATAAAACGGAACTTTTGGGTGACTGCTATAACAACCTTGGAACCAGCCAATTCTACAGAGGCAACCTGGAAAAAGCTGAGGAATTTTATCATTTGGCTCTCGAACACTACGATCCGGATTCCTGGCCATGGGCATCCACACGATTAAACACGGTTTGGATCATGCAAACACAGGGGCGCTATTCAGCGGCATTAAAAGTTTTATTGCCGCTGACGAAGAAATTCAAAGCACTGGAAGATGAATACAATTATGCCCAATGCCTGGTAACCCTGGCAAACATCTATGATAACCAGGGAGATTACGAGAAATCAAGGGAGTATAACCTGCAATACATTGAAAAATCTAAGGCCATGGATTCTCAACTTGGTATCGCCGGAGGCTACCATAACCTGGCCAACCTGGCTTCGAAGCAGGGAAAGCATCAGGAAGCATTGGAATATGCTCAAAAAGCAGTGGAAGGTTTCAATCAGCCCCAAATGGTCTGGAATAAAGCATCGGCCATGGTCATCTTGGGTATTGTATACAAAGATTTGGGCTTGTTGGACAAAGCCTTAGAAACCAACGAAGAAATCCTGGCAATTTGCCGTGAGAAGGGAATTACGAACTTCCTCTCGGAAGTCTATAATAACAACAGCAACATTTACCTGATACAGGGCAACTATGGTAAAGCACTGGAAATGGCAGGGAAATCCCTGGAAGAAGCAAGAAAAAACAAGGAAGTTGACATGATCCGCGATGCCAGTTTTAATCTCTACGAAGCAAGCAAAGAACTTGGCAGAACGAAGGATGCACTGGCCTATCACGAATTGCACCACCGCTATAAGGACAGCCTGCTGGAAGAGCAAAACAGTAAAGCCATCAGAGACCTAAGGAAAAACTTTGAAATTACTATCAAAGAGTATGAGAACCAGCAATTGAAGCAGGAAAACCAGTTAAATGAGTTGGAAATACAACAGCAAAAAACGAAAACATGGGTTATCGCCATTATTTTACTACTGGTGAGTGCTGTTGTAATTGTGCTTATTGTGCTTAACAAGAAATTACGCGCAAAGAACAAAATTATTTCAAAACAGCGAAGTGAACTGGAAAAAGCCAACCGACTAAAAGACAACATGTTTTCGATTATTGCCCATGATTTACGCGGTCCCATGGGCACGCTTAACGGTTTGCTTGAGTTCCTGGATGCGGATTCGGCCAGGGATGATAAAGAGAGCTATGAAGAGGTACTTGAAAGCGTAAAAGACTCGGCTTCTTCTACCTATACCTTACTGGAAAATCTTCTCACCTGGGCAAGGCAGCAAAAAAATGAAATTCGCTTCCAACCCAAATCAGAAAACCTTTCGGAGCTGGTAAACGAAATTATGCAATTGAAACAACCTGCTGCGGAAAGCAAAAAAATTCAACTCAAGCACACAATAGAGAAAGAATTGGAATGCAAATTCGATAAAAATATGATCCACCTGGTCATTCGAAACCTGGTAGACAATGCCATTAAGTTTACTCCTGAAGGAGGTACCGTGAATATTCTGGGAGAAATAAAAGATGAAAAAGTACAAATAGCTGTGGCCGATTCCGGTGTGGGCATCAGCGAAGAAGCAAAAGCAAAAATCTTCGACAAATACCAGCACTACTCTTCTAAAGGTACAAAAAACGAGCGAGGATCAGGATTAGGACTTAAACTCTGCCATGAATTCGTCCAAAAGCATGCAGGCAAAATTCAGGTAGAAAGCGAAACAGGTAAAGGCAGTAGGTTTTTATTTACTTTGCCCAGAAATTAGAAGCACTTTAAACAAATAGAAAGCACAGATTATTGGTATCTGTGCTTTCTTCTTTTTAATCTCCATATAAAGTATTTCTGATTTAAATAGCCTTTCCCGGATTTTGATTGTAAATTCGTAGATGAAGCAAAAACAGAACAAACATGCTACACACATCCTACATCGAGCTTAGTAAAGGGGCCCTCAACAACAACATTGAGTATATGAAAAGCAAGATGCCCCCCGGAACCAAATACTCGATGGTGATTAAGGGTGATGCTTACGGTCATGGGATTGAAAGCATTCTTCCAATGCTCGAGGAGGCTGGTGTAGATTATTTCTCGGTGTTCAACGTAGATGAGGCTATGCGTGCCCACAAAATCAAACAAGATCGTTGCCATATTATGATTATGGGGTTCATTGATGATGAGTACCTGGAATGGGCCATAGAAAATGACATCTCTTTTTTTGTGTTCAATATGGAACGATTAAGGGCGGTTGAGAAAGTAGCTAAAACTACAAGCAAGCCAGCCCGTGTGCATATAGAACTGGAGACCGGCATGCACCGTACCGGGTTTCTTCCTCATCAACTGACAGCAGTAGCAGAGCGCCTGATAAAAAATGACAAAACAATTGTGATGGAAGGCATATGCACCCATCTGGCCGGGGCAGAACACAATGGTAACTTTGATCGTGTAAATGAGCAAATCCAGCAATTTAAGAAATATTGCAAGTGGTTTCACGATTTCGGATTAAAGCCCCGCTATCGCCATGTGGCTTGCTCGGCTGGACTCCTTAACTTCCCTGAAGCCGCCTTCGATATGGTGCGAATCGGGATTTCCAACTACGGATTCTGGCCCAGCGAAGAAACCCGCATGCTGCATTTACGGAAAAACGGTATCAAAGCCAAAGATCCCCTCAAACGGGTGCTCTCCTGGAAAAGTGAAATCATGAGCGTGAATCATGTGCCTGAAGGGGAATATGTTAGCTACGGGAAAAGTTATATTACCAACAGGGATAGCCTTATTGCCACCATCCCAGTGGGATATAGCTATGGTTTTAGCCGCACACTCAGCAACCTGGGACATGTTTTGGTAAATGAAAAAAGAGTTCCGGTTATCGGCTCGGTTAATATGAATATGATGGTTATTGACGTAACCGATATCCCCAATGTAAAAATCAACGATGAAGTTGTGCTTATTGGAAACCAGGGGAAGATGTGCATTACCGTTAGTTCGTTCAGCGATATGAACAATAGCATGAACTACGAGCTGCTTACCCGTTTACCCAATAACATTCCACGGCATAAAGTAGAATAAATTGCAGCCAAGACTATCTCTTTATAAGCTGTCGGATACCCCATCTTCATATGGCATTTATCGAAATTATCACGGTTTTCATGCAACCTTTTCACCGGTATTAACATCTTAAAAATGAACACTAAAGCCATGCTATGTGAAAAACAAAAAAACGATCCGCACTCTATTAATCTGTTCATTCCTGCTTGCTATAATCGGCTGTGAAAAAACAGATCCTGTAAATAATGATGGTCTAAAATTGGAAACCTCGAATCACCTGGGATGCTTCATCGATAATCCCAAAGATGTAAAAAATGCCTGTTCCTATGGATCTGATACGGTTTATGCCACAGCAGAAGCCGATCAACTGGTGTTACATGTGGTAAAAAACTACAATTGTTGCGGTTTGCTGAACGACTCCATTTCGGTGGATGGTAACAATGCTGAGATATTCATTGAAGACACCTGCATGCAGGATTGCCTTTGCTATTGCCTCTGCGATTTCGTGTTTGA
>CAYVSF010000298.1:0-4413 GCA_964453775.1 uncultured Bacteroidales bacterium | reverse complement strand
AAAAGGAGAAGCTGCAGCGACTATTTTCCACCGAGAGGGTTGGTACCTCACGGCATTGCCCAGCAAAGAATGCAAAGTTATTGGCGTAGTTAAAGATTTTCATTTTCGATCGATGCGAACGTCCATTTCACCGATGATTTTTGTTTGGAATAACGACTGGAACGGCTACATCAATATTAAACTGCATTCGGACCAGCTGTCGGAAAGTATTGAAAAAATAGAAGCTATCTGGCATGAATTTGAAGGGGATCTTCCCTTTAACTATCGTTTCCTATCCGAAGAGTTTAATCGACTTTACCAAACGGAAGATCGCCTGAACACCATTTTTAAATACTTTTCGCTGCTTGCCATTGTCATTGCTATCATGGGTCTTTACGGAATGTCCACCTACATTGCCGAAAGCAGGACCAAAGAGATTGGCATTCGGAAAGCTCTGGGATCAACCAGCATGAAAGTGGTGCTGCTCATCTCAAAAGATTTCCTCATCTGGGTGTTGATAGCGATTGTCATTGCTTCTCCAATTGCCTATTATGGCATGAACCAATGGTTGCAGAACTTTGCCTACAAAATACAATGGTCGGCAGATATCTTTATCATGGCCGCCCTCATATCGCTTGCCATAGCGGCTTTAACGATTTCCTTTAAGGCCCTAAGGGTTGCCAATACCAACCCGGCCGAATCGCTCAGATACGAGTAAAAGCTCATTCAACATGGTACCATATAAAAACGCCCGGGCTGGCATCCCGGGCGCTTTCAATATATCCCAAATGATAAGGTCCCGTTATTTTTTTAGTATCCTGATAACAGGGCAGGCAGGTGCTTCTTCAAGCTGCAGAAAATACACCCCGGAAGGTACATCTTCCAATTGCAATAGGGTTTTTTTCTGATTTACAACCTGCTGCTTCACCACAGCACCCAAACTGTTAAACAGCGTTAGCGTAAAGCCATTTTCAACTTCCGTTCCCAATTCCAGGTACAATTTGCCGGAGGTGGGATTGGGATAGGCAGCAATCTTCATTCCATCCAGATCATCAATAGCTGAAGTGGACGTTTCGGCAGTGAGCGTAAAGGCCTTTTCATAATGCAATCCTCCTTCATCGCTTACACGAACATAAATGTGGTATTCCGTCTGCTCCTCCGGATCGATATCGGCATCCAGAACCAGCTGACTGCCATCAATGGTAAACCTGTCATTGTCTTTATCGTTGGTTCCATCACCAGATTCCAGACGATATCTGTGCGTATAAGACGCATCTGTATCTTCCGAACTAAACGAACCCAATTCAGTACCAACAGTTGCTCCTTCCGGTATAACATTTTCACTCAAACGAAGTGCTGTAGGCGATTCATTCCTGTTGAAAACTGCAACAGACAGGCTCTCTTCATAGATGTTCCCTCCCGTATCTTCAACCTTTACCATTACAGCATAGCTTTGCTTTCTTTCGTAATTGAAGCTGGAATCTGCAATCAATTTATCGTCCGAAATGTGAAAATAAATGCTGTCTGCATTGTCGGCTTCTTTCACAAAAGTGAAGGTATATTCATCGTCATCATCATCATCGGACACATCAAAACGGCCTGCTTCTGCACCGGCAGCCTGGTTTTCTTCCACAATCCCGGGTGATAAATCAAGACCAGTAATCTCCTCGTTTAGGTTGTTCACAACTACAACAAACTCTTCTTCATAAGTCAGTCCGGTCTGATCTTCCACTTTTATCCCCAGCGTATAGCTGTTCACGTACTCATAATCGGGCATAATGTCAATTTTAAGACTATTGCCCTCGATGCTAAAATCGGCATAGTCATAATCGATTGCTTCCACAAGGGAAAAGGTATGGCTGTCCCCGGCGTCGGCGTCGGTAGCTTCCAGCGTTCCAACAAGACTGCCGGCACTTACATTTTCATCTATGGCTGCATCAGACAGCGTAATATCCGTAGGTGGATTCGGTGGTGCAAATTGCCACAGATCAGTGTTGTAGATGGTGGTCCATTTCCATTCGGTGTAGCTTCCGGTTCCGTAGTACCCTTTGTTATTGATGCTAAAGGCAACTCCGCTGTATCGATTGCTCCCCAGTCCAATGGCATCCCCTTTGTTTTGTACCGAATTATCGGCGGGATCATACACGGCCACATGATCCTGGTTCCCATAGCAGATATAGGCTTTGGCATTTACCACAAAAACAGAAGCACTCTGAAAGGGAAGGTTCGTCCCATCTGCAAAGATTTCCTCGGTCCAGCTGTTGGTGGCCGGATCATAGGAATAGACATCGCTATGTTGAAAGCTGCCCTTCTTAAAATCAGCGTATCCGCCTGCGCTAACGTACCCTTTTCCATTGATAGCAAACCCAACAGCTCCTTTTCGTTTATCGCTGGCCAGGTTAGCAATAGCACTCCAGGTATCGGTGGAGGGGTTATACTTGTAAAAATCTTTGGTCTCATCGCTGGCATCTATACCGGTACCCACGTAACCAAAATCGCCAATGGCGAAAGCCACGGCCGCGCTTCTTGCCGAGCCTGAAAAATCAGAAATGGCACTCCAGGTATTGGTAGCCGGATTGTAGGCGTAAAAATCATTATAATAGGTAACAGTTGGATAGGGGGTGTAGGCAAAACCGGTTCCCACATAGGCTATTCCGTTTACGGTAAACGCCACAGCATCGGCCCTCGCTGCACCCGGAAAATCAGAAATCTGTTCCCAGCTATCGGTGGAGGGATCATACTTGTAAAAATCAGCATAATAGTTATCGGCATCCTGACCCAGCCCCACATAGGCATAATCACCGATGGTAAAACTAACCGCACCGCTTCGTCCGGCGCCGGTAAAATCAGTTGCAGCTGTCCACGGCTGGGAAAAGGCAGACATGCTAAACGTTACCAGCAGCATGGCCGCAAGGGCAAATCTGTAAACATGTTTCATGGAATAATTTGTTTTGATAATTAGTATTTTAGGTTAATTGAATACATAACGATTTCTGAGTATTGCACAAAATTTAGAACAAAGATAACAAAAGGAACAGCCCATGCAAATGATTTTAAACCAGCCAATCCCTTCCAAATGCAGGACCTTTATTTTGGGCAAAGAACCTTAACCTTCTCCCTCCTTCCCAATCCGCCCGTCTTTGGTAAGCAGAATGGCTATCGGTTGGGTAGAGGGAATTTCCGAAAGGATAATAATCAGCATCACCGTTACGGGCACGCTTAAGAACATGCCGATAATGCCCCAGATGGCGCCCCAAAAGGCCAGTCCGAGAATAATTACCAGGGGACTGATGTTCAGCGAGTCGCCCGTTAACTTGGGATCGATGTAATTGCCCACGATAAGTTGGATGATACCCACGATGATCAACACCCAGATCCCCGGCATCACCTCGCCAAACTGCAGCATGGCAAAGAAGGCGGGGAAGGTTGTCGCCACCAGCGATCCCACTGTGGGGATGTAGTTGAGAATAAAAATCAGAAATGCCCAAAAAATAGGGGCATCAATACCCAGCAAAAGCAGGGCAAAATAGCTAAGGAAACCAGTTAACAGGCTCACCAGGGTTTTAATGGAGATGTAGCTTCCGATGGATTTATCGATCTTGGCCAGCATTTCGCTCATGTCTTCCTGGTCCTCCTTATCGGCATAAATGGCATTGATCTTCATGGAGAAGAAGCGCTCTTCCAGCAGTAGGAAAAGGGTATAGATAACAATGAGCAGGGCATCGCCAAAAAGGTCGGTGAGGGAATTGATCACCCCGGACAGCAGCTTGGTGTATTCAAATTCGCCCAGGAAATCTTTCACCGAGCTTACGATGTCAATATCGAAGGTTTGGTTAATCGAAGCGGTAATATCGGTAATGTTTTTCTGATATGCGGGCAGCTCTTTGGACAGCTGTTGAATGTTGAGGGCCAGAATTTTCCCAACACCGCCAAGGATTACGAAAATCACGGCAAAGCCTACCATGTTGAGTACAATATTGGGAACCTTGTTCACATACCTGACTTTCTTCAGGAGATCGCGAATCTCCTTAATGAGAAACCAAAAGATAAGGGCTATGAAAAAGGGCAAAATCAGATCCTTTCCGTAGATAAAAATGAGCACCACCGCAAAAGCAATGAGCAGGCCGTTGGTAATCCTCGAAGCATTCATAATCAAGTTCGTTTAATGAGGATATAAATTTACATTTTTCATGCATACCTTGCGAAGTCATCGCTCTTTTTTTTACATAAGATTTTTACCGCCAGGACGCGAAGACGATTCTTATGGCTGTTAGCTATTGGCTATTGGCAGGAGATGGAACCCGGGCGTTGTAGACAATTCCCGAAGATATTTTTTCACCGCTAAAGCGCGAAGGAGCGAAGAGGTTCTCGCAGATTGCACAGAGTTAGACGCAGAGTATCGCAGAGTTTTTTGTTAGTGTTTCCCGGGCGTTG
>CAYVSF010000297.1:0-4427 GCA_964453775.1 uncultured Bacteroidales bacterium | reverse complement strand
ACCTAACTTACTACTCACTCATAAAAAAAATCATTCAACCCTTATTTTTTGAATGTAGGCATAGGGTGTTACTCCCGTTGCAGCCTTGAAACGCCGGATAAAGTTTCTTTTGCTCATATAGGCTTTTTCGGTTAATCGATCCAGACTAAGCTTTTCTGCAAAATGAGTCTCAATGTAATTTTGTATTTCTGATATTTTCGTATCCTGGTGTCCTTTATGGCCTGTGAAGACGGCATAGCTCTCCTGACTGTCTTTGCGAAGGTCCATGAGGTAAAGTTTGGATACGCCAATGGCTACCTTCCTGCCCATATACTGCTCCACCAGGTGAATCATTAGATTATGAAAAGAGGTGGCACCGCCCGATATCAGGATGCTTCCGTGATCAATTAGGATTTTTTCCTTTAAAAATGGTACTTCTGGAAAGAGCTGCCTGAAGGTGCCTGCCACCAACCAGTGCGTGGTGGCTGCCTTGCCCTTGAGTATTCCTGCGGATGCCAGAAAAAAACTTCCGGTGCAAATGCTTGCTATTTTCGTTCCTTGCTCGTATTGTTCCCTAATCCAGGTAATAACATCCCTGTTTTCACCCAGTACGATTTGGGGAGAATGATCAAAGCCCGGCAGGATAATCCAGTCCCAATGGGTCTGTTTATGCATGCTTTTTATCGGGTCCGAAGAAGGGAAACCGTCTCTTGCTGCTTTTTCCGGCAAAATGTACTCCACTTCGAAAGAATGGCCTTGCGATGCAGGGAAAAAATAAGCCCGTGCTTTGTTGGCCCTTAGCAATATTTCCAAGGAACCGGTCGCACTCCAAAGCGAACAATGCCGAAATAACACGATGCCTACTCTGATAACGCTCTTGTTTATAGATGCACTGGTCATAGTTTTTTTATTAGGGATATGAATATGGCAAAATTAGTAGAATAATTTGGCAATATCAACAAGTGTTTGTGTCGATATTGCCATGTATTGAAATGACAAATACGCCATAGCTTTGTAGTGCGATTTAACACGAAAACAATTGAACTATGGCACTTATCGATTATGTAAAAAAAGAAGAGGCAACAGGAAAAATTGCCCAAATGTACCAATTATTGGAAGAGCGAATGCATATTTTGCCCAATGTTATCCAGTTTAACACGGCGAGTCCGGAGCTGTTTGAAAAAATGATGGGCTTTTGGCAGCATTACATGGATCATCCACGTTTCGATTCGCAAATGGTGGCCTGGATACGTCTTTTGATCTCACATGCCGAAGGCGGGACCTATTGCGTGCGCTTTCAATCTTCTATTTTGCGCTATTTGGGAGTGAAGGAGGAAGAGCTTTCGGCTGCTTTTGAGGATTACAGCAAACTTCCTATGGATCAGAAACGCAGAGATTTAATTGTTTTTGTCGTGGATATGATGCTGGGAAATCATAAGGATACCAAATTTAAACTGGTTGACTTGCGAAGTTTAGGCTGGACGGATCAGGATATTTATGAGGCCAGCGTGTTGGGCGCCCTGCAAAAAGGCATGGTGCAGGTTGTGAAAGTTTTTCAGGTAGAAATTGATTTTTAGCAGGAAGAAATGGACTGACCCATCAGTCGGGCTGTAGCTGTGTTTTTTCTCTTTCATGCATCACTGGGCTCCGGAAGTCGTATTTAAAAGAAAACGATAAGCATGATTAAGAAAAATATACAAACAGCCCTTCGCTATTTCTGGCGGGATAAACTTTACTCGGCCATTGGCATCATTGGACTATCCATTGGAATGGCCAGTTGCCTTATTTGCTATTTGCACGTGCGCTTCGAAAAAAGCTATGACCAATACCATCCGGATAAGGAACGTATTTTTCGCCTGGTAAAAGGAGATCCCCAGGAAGGCGAGTTTTTTGCTGGAATGGCGGCCCCTGTGCCGGTGTTGCTCAAACGAGAATTTCCCGAAGTGGAAGAATATGCACGTTTAGCCGATTTTAGCTGGGATCCTAAAGCCTGGGTAAAATATCAGGATAAATCTTTTTATGAAGAATATTTCATGCTGGCCGATCCGGCTTTTTTCGATCTGTTCAATTACCGATTCATCCACGGAGATAAAACCACTGCATTAGATGCTCCCGGGAAGGTAGTCTTAACCGAGCAGATGGCGCATAAATACTTTGGCTACAGAAACCCGGTGGGTGAAGCGCTCAAGGTGGACAGTAAATATGATTTTACGGTCTCGGCTGTAGTGGAGAACCCGCCGGCCAATTCGCATCTTACTTTCAATTTTTTGGTTCCTTTTGAGAATCTGGATCGGGTGTATTTTAAGGGAGCCTCCCAACAATGGCAGGCATTTAATTATGCAGCATACCTGCGCCTGACAGAGCAGGCAAATCAGGAAGTATTGCAGCAAAAGATTTCTTCCTATAAGCTCACCCTGGATAAAGAACGGGAAATTACGCTGGAAGACAATGTGGTGCTTCAAAAGCTGACGGATATTCATTTTCAACATTCCAGGGGGAACCAAAAAGCTGCCTATGATAAGAAATACATCTATATTTTTATTGCCGCTGCCATTGCCGTATTGCTCATTGCAGCCATCAACTATATTACTCTTTCGACGGCACGCTCGCAGATCCGAATCAGGGAAACAGGCGTGCGGAAATCCATGGGAGCAAATCGTTCGCAGCTTATTGTGCAATACATTACAGAATCGGTACTCACAGCTCTTTTCGCGCTTGTGGTTAGTTTATTGCTCCTGCATGCGGCGCTGCCCAAATTGAACCAACTGCTCGAGAGCCAGATGCAGATACCATATGGCGATCCGCTCTTTCTGATTGCACTGGGCATTGTGGCCTTAGTTATTGGAATCTTATCCGGTCTTTACATCGCTATCTATATCACCTCATTTTCGCCTGTGAAAGCCCTGAAAGGCAAAATAAGAGTAAACACCGGAGGGTTGGGCTTTAGAAAGGTCCTGCTCGTGATGCAATTTGCCGTTTCTTCGGCATTGATAATTAGCGCTTTCGTAATTCTGAAGCAAATGCACCTGGTCACCACCAAAGATATCGGCTTGCGGAAGGAGAAAGTGATCACCGTTTCAGTATTTGGGGAGGAAGGACAATCTAAAATTCCGTTGTTTAAGAAGGAAGTAGCCAAAATCCCGGGAGTGAAGAGTGTAGCAGCATCTTCTTTTATCCCAGGACGTGCCAATTATAATCAAACCGTTTGGTGGGAAGGACAGGAGAAGCCGGTGAGTCTTTTCCTTATTCCTTGCGACCAGGATTTTATCGAAACGCTTGGTATAGAAATTATTGAAGGTGATATGGAAGCCATTCGCAACAACACGAACGACAATTATTGCTACGTGTTGAATGAGTCGGCGCGCGATTTTATCGGCTGGGACCAGGCTTACAGAAAGTTGTTTAGTGCCTATGGAGAAGATAATGCGAAGATGGTATCGGCGGTGGTGAAGGACTTTAACTACCAGTCGCTGCATCATGGAATTGAGCCTTTGGCTTTCGTGGTAAGCAGCAAGCGACTAAACGACAGGGTGGTGATACAACTTGAGTCGAAAAACTTCCAGGCGATGCTGGGAGAAATTCGGGGTGCATTCCAGGAGACCATTCCCGGTTTACCCTTTGAATACAGCTTTATGGAAGATAATTTTGCCAACTTGTATAAAACCGAAGCGAAAGCTGGAAAGATTATTTCCTTTCTGGGCATTATATCGGTACTCATTGCTCTTTTCGGCGTTTTTGGTCTGGCCTCTTTTTCCATCAAAGAGCGCACGAAGGAAATTGCCATACGCAAAGTGATGGGAATAAATGCAAGTGAATTGGTACAATTGCTTTCCCGCGATCTATTGCTGTTGATACTTCCGGGAATTCTCCTCGCATGGCCGGTTTCATGGTACCTGATGACCAAATGGCTGGAAAACTTCAGCTACAAGACCAGTTTGGGGATTTCCGTTTTCGTTGGAACCGGTTTTGCAGTGCTTATTGTGGTGCTGCTAACTATAAGCACTAAAGCTTTAAATGCAGCCAGGATGAACCCGGCAGAGGAATTAAGGTATGAATAATTGTACCCAATAGTTGATCCGGGTGCTGAAATAGCCTAAATTCGTTTAAATTTTAAGACTTAATAGATGACCTTACGCATTGCCTGGTAATTTCCGGGCAATGTATTTGTTAAACTAATCCAAGTTTTCATGAAAACTAAACAATTGGGTTTCTTCCTTATTTACTGTCTGCTGATCTTCTCTTGCACCGAAAGCAACCTTGAACCCCTGGATGGCGAAGTGGCATTTTACCTTTTGGAATCTTATGAGACAGCCGGAGACAGTGTAAGAATTATTCCTTCGTCGGTGATTACGGAGGAGGAACCTCTAATTCGCTATTCTGATATCCTGAGTTACAACAGGAGCAATCATGAATTTTGACGAAGCGACCCTGCAGCACATCGTGACGGC
>CAYVSF010000296.1:0-4430 GCA_964453775.1 uncultured Bacteroidales bacterium | reverse complement strand
TGAACTTCCATGGAGTCTGCTTAAAAATCTAAATCTTGATGGGCTTCAAATCTTCATGCTGTATGCAGCAATTGCCAGTCTTATGAGTTGGTTGGTTTACAAGAGCGTTTCAAGGATAGCTTACACACTAATCTTTTTAATTTTATTCTTCATTGCCACAATCATCCAAAAAATTGAACAATCCAATCAAAAAGATTTTATTGTTTACCAAAATTCTCATAAAAGCCTGATTAGTTTTGTAGAGGGAAATACAGCAAATATCATACATACAAATATGAATCATAAGGTAGATTCAAATGAGACAACATACATTCTAACACCTCACCAGATTAAATACGGAATCAAGAAGAAAAACTACATACATCAGGAAAAATTAGATAACAATAAAATCTATAAATTCAATGGTCAAAAAATTCTATTCATTTATGACAATTATTGGAAAAAATATTACACAGAAGAAAAGTATGCAGTGGACTTATTAGTGATGAGTTCGGGATGCTTTAAGAGTATAAATGAGGTTCTTGAACTTTTTGATGCAGAAAGTATCATATTGGATAGCAGCATTTATGGATGGAAACTAAAAAAAATAAAGGAGCAGCTAGAAAAAAAAGGTATTTCCTACCATGCTGTTAGCGAAGACGGTGCTTATCGTCTATCTGAAAAAACTTTTCCAAAAATCAGTATTTAGCCCGAATAATTTAAGAATTATTCCTGCCTCCGACAGCGACTAAAAAAAGAATCTGTATCTTTAAAAAAACAAGCCTCAGCGAATAATTTATGAATGAATACCTTAACTTTGCGGCACAAGAAATCGGATCATACATCCAGCTTATACGTTTTTGCTATAGAGAAAACGCATTTTAAACAGACAGCGTGATGTGTGTAATCATTTTACATTCAGTATATTGGTCATAAAAATACCCTAAAAAAAAAGCAAGAATCGATGCATAACTAAAACTATATTAGAATGAAAATTATCGTTGCCGGTGCAGGAGAAGTGGGTACTCATTTAGCAAAGATGCTAAGCAGTGAATTTCATGACATCACAGTTATTGACCCTGATGATGAGAGTTTAAAAGGCATTGACTCCACACTTGATATTTTAACCATAAATGGATCGGCCACGTCATTTGAGGTTTTACGTGAAGCCAGCATTAAAAAAGCCGATCTGTTTATAGCTGTAACACATTCAGAAGAGACCAACATAACCGCAAGTATCCTGGCAAAGAAGCTTGGCACCAAGAAAACCGTTGCAAGAGTTGACAATCAGGAATACATCCGCCCGGCTTATAAAAATCATTTTACCAGCATGGGCATCGACTATCTCATTTACCCCGAGCGTATTGCGGCAAAAGAGGTGGTTAATTTGCTTGGACAGATGGAGACCTCCGAAGTGGTAGACTTTTCCGGGGGTAAGCTTTCTCTTTTTGTGATTAAGCTGGATGAAAAAGCGCCAGTCATCGATAAAACACTTATTGAGATTACCAGACAAAATAAAGGATTTGAATTTCGAGCCGTAGCCATAACTAGAAATGGCGAAACAATTATCCCCAGGGGACATGATAAATTCCAGGTAAATGATTTGGTATATGTGGTTACCAATAAAGCCGGAATTACTGATGTGATGAAGTATTCCGGAAAAAAGAAACTGGATATAAAAAATGTGATGATTTTGGGAGGAAGTCGAATTGGATTTCGAAGTGCCAAGGCGCTGCAAAACCGGTTTAATATCAAACTTATTGAAATTAACCGGGAGAAAAGTGAAAAACTGGCAGATATCCTTACCAACACACTGGTCATTAATGGTGATGGCAGAGACATTGAACTTCTTATGGAGGAGGGGCTTCCAAATATGGACACCTTTATTGCAGTTACCGGAAACTCTGAAATAAACATTCTTTCTGCCATGCTGGCGAAGAAGATGGGTGTGAAGAAAACAATAGCAGAAGTAGAAAACATAGATTACATTAATTTGGCTGAAAACATGGGTATTGACACCATTATCAATAAAAAACTAATAACAGCCAGCCGGATCTTCCGTTTTACCATGTCTGCAGAAGTCTCTTCAATGAAATGTCTTACCGGAAGTGATGCCGAAGTGCTGGAGTTTGTAGCTCGTGAAAACTCCAAAATTACTGAAGGCCCTCTGAAAGACGCTGGACTGCCAAAAGATGCCATTGTCGGTGGGGTTATTCGAAAAAACAGCAGTTTTATTGCAAAAGGAGACACAAAAATTAAGGCTGATGACCGGGTGGTAGTTTTTGCCCTGCCATCTGCTGTAAAAAAAATAGAATCATATTTTAATTAAGCATGATCAATAGTCGGGTTATAACTCATCTTATGGGATTACTGTTGTTAATAGAAGCAGTATTCCTTGGACTTTCAACTATAGTTGCTTTTATCTACAATGAATACGATGTTGCGGCATTAGCCATCTCTGCAGGGATCTCCTTTATTGTTGGTGCAGTTTTATGGTATGCCACAAAAAACACAAATAAGAGCATAAAGAAAAGGGAAGGTTATATTATAGTGAGCCTGGTTTGGGTGGTTTTCTCCCTGTTTGGAGCTCTTCCTTTTGTGATTAGCGGTGCCATTCCCAGTTATACAGATGCATTTTTCGAAACCATGTCGGGGTTCACAACTACAGGAGCCTCTATCCTAAACGACATCGAAAGCATGCCGCACGGATTGTTATTCTGGCGAAGCCTTACCCAATGGCTTGGAGGAATGGGAATCATTGTTCTTTCGCTGGCTATTTTGCCTATTTTTGGATTTGGAGGAATGCAGCTTTTTGTTGCAGAAGTTCCCGGCCCAACACCCGACAAAATACACCCGCGCGTAAAAGAAACGGCAAAAAGATTATGGGGTATCTACCTCCTTTTTACCATGGCCGAAACGATCTTGCTGAAAATTGGCGGCATGACATGGTTTGACGCTATTAATCATTCCTTTACGACCATGGCCACAGGTGGATATTCTACCAAACAAGCCAGTATTGCATACTTTCAGTCACCATTTATACAATACACGATTACATTTTTCATGTTCCTGGCGGGAACCAACTTTGCCCTCTCCTATCATGCCCTGCATTTTAGATTTAACAAAGTATTCAGGAACGAAGAGTTCAAATTTTATATCACATTTATTCTGGCTTTCACACTAATAATTGCAGCAGTTCTTTGGTTTTCTGAAGGATATCACCCGGAAAGGTGCTTCCGCGATTCTATCTTCCAGGTGATTTCGATCCTCACAACCACCGGATACGCAACAACTGATTACCTGCAATGGGTTCCCTTTCTAAGTGTAATCATTTTTGTTCTGATGTTTTTTGGCGGTTCGGCAGGTTCTACGGGAGGTAGCATAAAAATCGTAAGAATCTCCCTGCTGTTAAAAAATGGAGTACAGGAACTGAAGCGTATTATTCACCCCAATGCCATCATTCCGGTAAGACTAAACGGGAGAGGAGTTTCGCAGGAAATCATGACCAATATACTGGCATTTGTGGTATTTTACATGCTGATAATGATAAGCAGTACGGTTGTCATGTCCATGCTTGGTTACGATTTAGACACTTCATTGGGAGCTGTAGCAGCTACGCTGGGAAATATAGGACCAGGCATTGGTGCAGTAGGACCTGTAGAAAACTATGCCCATGTTCCTGTATTTGGGAAATGGTTCCTTTCATTTCTGATGTTAATGGGAAGACTTGAACTTTTTACGGTGCTCGTATTATTTAGCCCCGCGCTCTGGAAAAAATAAAAGCATTAAATTAATACACCTTTTCCTTCACGAATTACGGAGATTTCATTCTCTGTGCAATCCAATACTGTTGAGGGTTCTATATCTCCAAATCCGCCATCGATGATATAATCCACCAAATGGCCATACCTTTCATCCATCATTGTTGGATCGGTAAGATAATCCATTATTTCGTCTTCATCATCATGGATAGAAGTTGTCATGATAGGTCGGTTCAATCGCTCTACAATATCCTGTGCAATAAGATTAGCAGGAATCCGTATTCCAATTGTTTTCTTCTTGTGTTTGTAATAACGTGGCACATTATTATTGGCAGGTAAAATAAAGGTAAATGGCCCGGGTAGATTCCGCTTCATCAATTTGAATATCTGGTTTCCTATTGGAAGTGTAAACTCCGAAACCATACTTATATCTTTACAAATAATTGAAAAGTTTGTCTGTTTACTTTTCTTCCCTTTTATTTGCATAATTCTATCATAAGCTTTAGGACTGGAAATATCCCATCCAAAAGCATACACGGTGTCGGTAGGATAAATAACCACACCATCATTGCGCAATGCATCCTCAACCATACCCATTTCCCGGCTGTTCGGATTTTCGGGATGTACTTCTAAAATCATAATTTTATAATCATTCGGCTGCAAAGATAAGAATAATTGTATGCGCTATAT
>CAYVSF010000295.1:0-4445 GCA_964453775.1 uncultured Bacteroidales bacterium | reverse complement strand
TGCGCTCATTTTCATTATCCGCACGCGATCCGCCATATAATCCCATATGAATGGCATCGATTTGTCCTAACAGATTGTTGAACATGTCCTGGAAATCCTGGTCTGTAGAAGCTGCCATACAATAAGGCTTATACTGCTTTTTCAATGCTTTCCAGTCTTGCCCGTGGAAATTTGGGTCGTAAAAGTTGTCATTGATGATACCCCAGGCTTCTTCAAATTTTTGTTCTCGTTCTTCAGCATATTCAATATCCATCACAGCCTTGAATGGTATTCTGCTCGATTTACCTTTTGAGGCATCCATAAAAGAAAGTGAACCTCCTCTTGAAATGTAGTAAAGGTTTTTTGCTTTGGGATCCATCTGAACAGCGTATGGTCGGGTGTTGCCTTTGGTGAGGGCTTTTCTTTCCGAACCATCCCATTTTACCTGGTACAGATCCTGATCGGCATTGTAGCTTTGTCTGCTATTTCTGTTGGTCACAAAGAAAAAGGTTTCACCATCTTTAGAAATAGCCACATCCGATTCATTTCCGGGAAGGCTGGTTACCTGAACCAATCTCCTGTGGATATTTTTAAGATCGATGTTTACTTCAACCCCGTCTGAATCTTTCTTTTTTTCGTCTTCCATCATATCCCAATCCTGCCTGGTTTTTTCCCAGTCTTTTTCTTTTAGCCAGGCGAACCAAACATCATTATCTCCATTGTTTCTTCCCGACATGAAGCCTAATTTAGACCCATCCGGACTCCATACCGGCGAATAATCGCCTCTTGGGTGCATACTAACATTCACGGGCCCTTGCGAATTATCTGCCTTATGGATGTACACCTCAGTATTGTAGTTTAGGTTCGACTGCGAATAGGCCAGCCATTTTCCATCCGGACTCCATGCAATGTCCGATGGTGTGTTCCAACCTTCATGCAGTATTATTTTATCACTAATTTTACCTTCCGGAGAAATACTGGCAATAATGGTTTTATTATCACCTGTTTGGTATACAACTTTATCGCTCTTAGGAGAAATCAGAGGTTGTATTTCATCTACCTTGCTTTTGGTAATATTGGTTACCTTTCGCTTCAGTGTTTTATAGAGATCAGCCTCCTCTGCATCTGCCGATTGAATCATATAGATATCTTTTTGCCCCTCGCGATCTGAAACAAATAGCAATGTTGAATCATTCAGCCAGCTAATGTCCTGATCCCGGTAGGGATGATCCGTCAATCGAACAGTTCGTTTGTTCTCTTTATCTGATTTGGCAAGGAAAAGCTCACCCCTGATTCCAAAAGCAACATAATCACCGGAAGGGGAGACTTCATACTCAGAAATACGGTTGGTAAATGTTTTAAATTCGCGAGGCACAAAACGGTAATCCTGTGTTAGTTGAAGATCGAGCGCTTTGGGCTCTTCAGTCGCCTTCTTTATGTAAATATTCAGGTCCTTCTCCCAGGCAATTAAATTACCATCATTTGCGATATCGAAATAGCGAATCCCTTCATCCTTAAAATTGGTTACAGCACTAATTTCCCCTTTGGGTTTACCTTCTTCGGTTAGTTGAAGCTTGTGAATATTGTATCTGCCATTTCTGGCACTTAGAAAATACAACATATTATCATTTGCCCATCGGGGATAGATATCATTGGTGTTGTGTTCGGAAAGTTGTGTATAATTCCCCGATTCTTTATCGAACAACCAGATATCTTTATTTGCTGGTCCATTGTAGGCTTCACGAGCTACACGACAGGCACCTCTTACAAAAGCTACAAATCTACCATTGGGTGATTCCACCGGCATATTTCCAAAAGCATCCATCATGCGTTCAGGTATTCCGCCTGCTTCACTGATGGTGTATATCTCACTGTCCCATTCAACTTCTGCATAGTTCCTGTTGGTAGTAAAGAGTAGGTTTTCATTTTTTGTCCAGTCGCTCAGCTGATCGGAAGCAGAGTGATGGGTGAGTCGTAACGGTTTTCCACCTTTGGCGGGAATCGTAAAAAGATCATTCCGGCCATAACGATCGCTGGTAAAAGCAATGCTTTTGCCGTCCGGATTCCACACCGGAGCCTGATCATAGGCTTCATGAATGGTTAGTCGAACAGGGGCTTCATTGTTCCCCAGCTCTTTAACCCAGATATCGCCCTGATAGGAAAAACTTATCATAGTTCCATCCGGACTTAATGCCGGATAGCGCACCAGGTAATTTTCCTGGCTAAAAGCCTGTAAAAATAATCCAAGAAAGAATACTAAAACAACGATTTTTTTCTGCATAAGATTTATTTATTTGTGTTCTATATTAAAGACTTTTATTCATGCTGTTGGTTTAAGCCTATTTTCTGATCTGTGATTGATAGTACTTACAAATATCTTTTAAGCCACAATTGGAGCATCTGGGTTTTCGTGCCAAACAAACATATCTGCCATGCAAGATTAGCCAGTGATGTGCTTTCGGTACCAGTTTTTCCGGAATATATTTCGTTAGTTGCTTCTCTGTCTCCAGGGGTGTCCTGGCTCCAGTAGAAAGACCAATTCTGGCGGCTACCCTAAACACATGTGTATCCACTGCTAAAGCCGGTTTCTCATATACTACAGACGCAATCACATTGGCTGTTTTTCTGCCTACTCCCGGAAGCTTTTGCAGTTCCTTAATATCATCCGGAACCTCTTCCTTAAAATCCTCCACAAGCATTCTGGCCATACCTACCAGGTGCTTCGATTTGTTGTTCGGATAAGAACAAGATTTGATGTAGGGGAAAATATCTTCAGGTTCTGCTGTAGCCATTATTGCTGCAGTCGGATAGTCTTTTAACAGTACAGGGGTAATTTGATTTACTCGTTTGTCGGTACACTGGGCACTTAGAATGACAGCTACCAGGAGTTGAAAAGGATCTTTATAATGCAATTCTGTTTCTGCCACGGGCATGGCTTTTTCAAAATAGGCAATCAGCTTTTCGAAACGTTCTTTTTTTGTCATTTTGTATTTTTTAGATACAGAATGACAAATCTATAAAAAAAGCGTGATATTATATTTTAGATGGGAATGCGTATCGTGAAATTTGTGCCTTTTTCCGGTATTGAATCCATGAGAATTTCACCTTTCATATTATCAATAAAGCTTTTCACAATAGTTAGTCCAAGGCCAGTTCCCTCATAAACCCTGTTGTATGAGGAATCAAGTTGTCTGAATTGTTCAAAAATTATTTCATGATTTTTAGGGTGGATACCAATACCTGTATCCGACACAAAAAGCTCTAATTGTTCATCTTTAAGCCGGGCCCCAAATTTAATCATTCCTGAAGAGGTGAATTTTATGGAATTATCAATAAGACTGCTTATTATTTTTCTGATTTTAATTTTATCATGAACAATTGTAGCACCATTGCATTTATCTTCACAAATAAGGCCTACATCCCGGATATTATTTAAACGATAATCCCTGCTGAAGCTTTCGTAAATATGATTCAGCAGCTCACTTATATTAAAAGCTTCTTTGTTTATTACCAATTGTTTGGTAGAAATATGTGCCATATCCACCAGGTCTTCTATTGTAGAAATAAGTGATTGGCCATTCTCTTCAATCATTTGATAATACTCATGTTTCTCTTTTGGTGTAAGATCTTCCTCTGCCATGAAAGAGGATAAACCCAAAATACCATTCAGGGGAGTTCTTATTTCATGGGAAATATTATTTAAAAACTGGCTCTTTAATTCATTGGCTTTTTCAGCTTCATTTACAGCCAAATGAAGCTTTTTATTCAAAATTTTAAGCTTCTCTTTTTGTTGTTCTATCTCAGTATTTTTAGTCATAAGCGACTTTCTTGATCTTCGTGCATTCAGGAACATACTTAGAAAAAGCACTGCTAAGATTGAAGATAAAGCAATAGTGGTGTATAGAAGCCGGTTAATTTTAAGTTGCTGGGATATTTCAATCTGTTTAATGGCATTTTCCCTGGTTTGCCTCTTTAAATCATGCTCCAACTTTTTTACATTTAAAAGCCGTTCTACATTGTATATTTGATTATAGATGTTGAAATACTGTAACCATGAATCATAGGCTTTTTTATAGTCATTGTTTTTTGCATAAGCTTCTGCAATATAGCTATATGCTCTTGATAATTCATTGTTCAATCCTGTGGATTTGGCAAGCTGTATGCTTTTTAGCAAATAATCAATGGCAGTATCGGCATTTCCCCGTGCAAGATGGAGTTGTCCAAAGCTAATATAGGTTCTTGTTTTCCCGGTAAGATCATTCATCCTATTGTTATACCCCAGTGCTGTTTTTAAAAATGTTTCAGCTTCCATTAATTGTCCTGATTCAATATGTATCCTGGCAATCATTTCATGTGATCGGCCCGCAGGTATGAAAGCTTCGTATCTTTCTTCCATTTTCAGGCCTTTTTCGGAATACAGTATAGCACTGTCTAAATAGCCCTTTTCTTAGAATAATTTGCCCAGG
>CAYVSF010000294.1:0-4459 GCA_964453775.1 uncultured Bacteroidales bacterium | reverse complement strand
CAAAAATCTGTTATGCCGAAGCACCAATAGGAGAGTGCTTCTTTATTAAAGCGCATGATCTGCTATTTCAGGAAGATATTATAGCCCGCCACATTGATGTTGGAGAGGTGCAGAAAACCAAGGTTTTATTTCCCAATACCGAGGGCGATATTTTGTTTGACCCTTTTGCGGCAGCATTTTACATGATTAGTAGATATGAAGAATATCTTCCTTTTTATCCTGATATTCATGGTCGCTTTGAAGCACACCTCTCTATCGCTGCAGAGCATGTGTTCTTAAGAGAACCAGTAGTGGATCAGTGGGCTTTTATTTTGCGTGATCGCCTGAAAAGGAAATATCCCCATCTTCATTTTAAGGAACGGCAATTTAAATTTATTCCAACGGTAGACGTTGATAATGCCTATGCATTTTTGTACAAGGGCGTTGTAAGAACAGTGGGAGCTACATTCAGATCTCTGTTTAAACGGGATTTTGATGATAATGTGCAGCGCTACAAGACCTTGAAAAGCGAGGAAAAAGATCCGTTTGATACTTATGATCTGTATGAGGAGCTGCATGAAAAATATCATGTGCAACCCATCTGGTTTTTCCTGGTTGGGGATTATGGACCCTATGATAAAAACGTACGCAAAGAAAAGGAAGCTTTTCAGGAATTAATTAAAAAGATTGCAGCAGACAATAAGATAGGGATACATCCTTCCTATGAATCCAATAAAAGTTTTGTTACACTTAAAAATGAATTTCGATTTTTAGAAGGTCTCACAGGTAAAAGCATAAAAAGAAGCCGCCAGCATTACTTAAAGTTGCAATTGGCAATTACTTACAGGAAACTTATTGAGCTGGGAGTTGAAGAAGATTATACCATGGGATATGCTTCAGATGCCGGTTTTAGGGCCGGAACATGTACGCCATTCTACTTTTATGATTTGTATCACGAGCGAGAGACAAAATTGAAGATTTATCCTTTCCAGGTTATGGACATCGCATTGAATCAATACCTGAGGTTGTCTGTGGATGAAGCTATTGAGATTATAAAGGTGTTGGTAGATCGTGTTAGGAAAGTCAATGGCACTTTCATTAGTTTGTGGCATAATGAATCATTGTCTGACCATGGCTATTGGAAAGGATGGAAACCTGTTTACCGCGAAATGTTAAAGGCCATTTATGAATAAACAAGAATAGGAGAAGAAAAGCTTGAGCCGGAAAGGATTTTCCGGCTCTTTTTATGTATTTTAGTCATCCAAATGAATGCTGTAGTAGATTATAAAATTGAATTCATTGATTCACCTGCTATAAACAGGGAAAAATGGGATCACTGTATTGAAACTTCCCTAAATCGTCAGGTTTATGCCTTTTCTTGGTATTTAGACAGCATGGCTCCCGGTTGGAAGGCTCTCGTTGTTGGTGATTATGAAATAGTAATGCCGCTGACAGGGAAATCAAAATGGGGCATCCATTATTTGTATCAACCATTATTTGTTCAGCAGCTGGGCATTTTTTCACCTGCTAAATTAGCAACGGATACTATTAACCGATTCATTTATAATGCCTTTTCCAAATACCGGCATATTCATATCAACCTTAACCAGGGGAATGTATTAACAGGTATTGATGCAAATCTGGAGGAGCGATATACCTATCTGCTCAACTTAAAAAAGAGCTATGAAGATTTAAGAAAAAAATATTCCAAAAGTCACAAGAAAAATATTTTAAAAGCAGAAAAAGCAGAACTGGCGGTTACAGAAGAAGATTCACCGGACCTATTGCTGAAGATGATGCAGGAAATGTATCATCGGAAAGCAGTGAATGAGTTTTCCGACAAGATTGCTGCCCGGTTAAAAGAAATGGTAAACCATGCTTTGCATCAGGAAAAAGGGGAATTATATGTGGTGCAGAAAGACGGGGAATATTTAGCTGCTGCTTTTTTTCTTTTGTCAGGAAATCAAGCGGTTATTTATTCGGCAAGTACGCCTGTAGGACGTAAATATGCGGCTGCTATCTATTTAATTGATCATTTTATTCGAAAACATGCCGGAGAGGTTCTTGTACTGGATTTTGCCGGCTCCATCATTCCAGGTATAGCAAAACGGAATATGGGGTTTGGAGCACAACCTGAGATCTATTTAAATATTCTGAAAAGTAGGATTCCCGGTTTCCTTTTAAGAATGATCCATTGAACCATAATCCTTAATTTCCTTTATAATGTTTGCCGGGTTTCCTGCAAGAACCTGATTGCCTTCAGGGAATGATCTTGTCACCACAGCACCTGCTGCAACAATGGTATGTTCGCCCAGTTGAACTCCCGGAAGAATGATGCAAGAACTTCCAAGAAGTGAATTTTTGCCAATTCTTACCGGTTTTTCATCCACATAGTTCGAATAGTTATGCAGGTTGTGATTCATTGTAATAATAGAAACCCTGGGGCCTATCCATACATTATCTTCTATGATGAGGCCATTTCTGCCATCAATGTATACCCCGGGGGCAGAACCCGGATATTTTGTACCTCTTTGGATGTTATCCACCCCCTTTACAAAGGAGGTTGGATGCACAGGCCAGGGGATATGTCGGTTTGTACCCAGAATTTTTTGTTTCCAGGCAAATTTGAGAAGTTGGGCCGTTCCATAGTGGTGATCATCCTTACTAAATTCTTTGTAGAGCAAGGATAAAATCCACCATGAAATATTTTTAATTATTTTTTTCATTTTTTGCTTTTTTCAAGAGCTTCCAGCCCGTGTAGGCTAAGATAATATATAAAATGGCACCAACCAACGAAAAACTTAAGAGCATCTGCTTGAAACCCTCAGCTTTAGTAAGCAGCACAGTTATCAAAACCAGGGCCAGATAGATGCATTGCCATATGAGCAAAGTATGGTTCTTACGCAAAAGGGAAAAGACATTACTCACGCTTCTCATGGCAAAGCTGGCAATGGTTACCGGAGCCAATAATCCGGCAATGGAACCGGCAAGGCCCCATTTTTCTCCCAGCACGAAACTAAAAATATCTTCTCCCCATAGAATGATTGGAATCAGGGCTATCGTAGCTATAGAAAAGTTGATGAGATAGGATAAAAGATATAATTTTTCTTTTCTTTTTGTCTCTCGTATTTTCTGATAGAAAACAGATGTGAATGCTTGGCTAATGAGGCTTAAAGGATAGTTGATTACTTTATTGGCATTGTTATAAATACCTACAAGGGAGGTTGTATAGAAAGCATTTAGCAAATAGATTAATAAATCTGATGAAAGCAGATTAAGCACTCCCATAGGGGCAGAGAAAAAGGGAAAGTTCCTGTTTAGTTTTAATTGATGACGAATCTGTTTTTTTTCGGAACTAAAAAGCAAGCTTTTAACATTGGGAGTAGCCCAAAGAAGCCCCCCGGTTTGTATCCCTGTTCCGGTAATGTGCCCGGCAAATAATCCCGCAGGCTTGAGCATGCTGCTGAAACCCGACGAGATGCTTACAAGACTATTCCCGGTGCTCTGAAAGATTTTAATTTTGGCCTGTATTTTAAATGCCTGTTTTCGGTTTAACCATTGGGTTAGTATCTTATTGGATCCTAAAAGCAAGATGCTTAGCGGGAGCAAATAAAAATAACCGGGTGCAATATATTCCTTTAAGCCGGGGAAGACATTTTTCACGAAAATGATTCCGGCAAGCGCAACAAGACTTGTAGATAAAACAATCCTAAAAGCCCCAGCCATAATAAATTTAGCGTCCCTGTCTTGATCCGGGAGCATGATAGCAAGTTCGTATCGACCTGTAGCAATAGTCGCAATAATGTGGGCCAGGCTGATGAAAAGAGCTAAAAAGCCAAATTCTTCGGGGGTGTAAATGCGTGTAAGTAAAGGAATTGCAAGAAGCGATATAGCCTGTGCAATGCCAGCACCTGAAAGCAGGGTAAGAATATTTTTGATGAATTCGTTTTTAATATTCATTCCTGGCATTTCCGGGGTTGGAATTATTCACGCAGACTGTCAAAATCAATTTCACGTGTGCTGTCCGATTCAAATACTTTCCCTTTTTCAAAACGCAAAGTTCTTGCTTCGAACTTTTTTACCATGGCATAATCATGTGTAGCCATAATGACAGCCCTGCCATTGTTGCTGATTTCAAACAGCAATTTCATGAGGTTCTCGGAGGTTTCCGGATCAAGGTTTCCTGTAGGTTCATCTGCCAGTATGATTTCCGGATCGTTGAGCAGCGCCCTTGCAATAACGACCCTTTGTTGTTCGCCACCGGAAAGTTGATGCGGCATCTTGTATCCCTTGTAGCTGAGGCCAACTCTTTCCAGCACCTCAGCAATTCGGTCTTCCATTTCTGATTTATTGGTCCAGCCCGTTGCTTTCAATACGAAAAGCAAATTCTCAAAAACGCTGCGATCAGTAAGGAGTTGAAAATCCTGAAATACGATTCCAAGTTTTCTTCTTAATTGGGGAACCTGCCTGGATTTTATAC
>CAYVSF010000293.1:0-4469 GCA_964453775.1 uncultured Bacteroidales bacterium | reverse complement strand
CATCAGGACAATTTAATCGACCCTCTGCTTCATAGAAAACTATAGGTGTGCCTGGAGTATAAGAGATATCAATTTCAGCTTCTTCCCTATTTATGCAACCTCTTTCATCCTCTAATTCAATTTTATATGAAAATGTTCTTGAATCGAAAGGAGTTATCAGCAATGAATCGCCAATAACTTCTCCTGCAAAATCGGCATGCCAATAGGCAGTTGCTTCCCCATCATAAATAAAGAGAATTGAATCCCCTGTACAGCCCTGAATATCTTCCAATGGAAAAACCGGTAAAGTATAATTTACATCCATGGCATCTTCATACTCATCACCTCCAATAGTTACCGTACAGGTATATGTTCCTGTCCCCACGCCTACACCGGTAGAATCAACCTCGATGATACGTTCTGTTGCTCCTGTCGACCATGAGTAGGTATCGAAACCATCAGGAGCTTCCAAAACAACAGAATTATAGGCACAAATGGTGGTATCATCAAGTAAGGTAAAATCGGGTTCAAACTCATCGGCTCCAATATCCGGGTGGGTTTCGTCTCTTGGTTCTCCATCCATATCAATGGTGACGGCTGACAATGGAATTGCTTTCCCATTTAAAGGAATATGATTGGTATGATACGAATCATCGGTGAAATAAGGTTCAAAACTTAACGAATGTGCTTCCATTCCGGAAGCTATCTGCCAGTCTTCCAAAGTAGCATACGTAGTTGTTGCATCTTCACATAAATAATCACCATCGGCATAAATCAAATTATAATCACTCTCGAGTCCATAAATATCTTCACAATGAATTGCAGGGTTGCCAAGCGAATAAAAGATATTATTATAAGACTCGTTCGCTGTATCCGCCACAGAACCAGTCTCATACTCAAACGCCTTACGTTTAGAAACCAATGTATTATACCATATCTTTCCATGGTTTATGTCCATACAATATATACTCTCGCCTAATTCATTAAATATATAATTATTGGTAATCAGGGTCGGATAATCGTTGGTTCCTTTCGTATATTGTAGAAATAGCCCTATAAACTCACTTTCTACCCTGTTTTGGCTAAAATTCAAATTAAAAACATGTCTAAAAAAGGCACCATCTGAGGCTCTTATATAGTTCTTCGCTACGAGAAGTGCTTTTGATGAATCTGTCATACTCAAATCCATACCATAATATGCATCTAAAATTGCATTATTCGTTATGTTTACGCTATCACCAATTGTACCGGAAATATGCTTCTGTCCATCATTTTCAGGTGAAACAGCAAACAAACAACTATCCACTTCTATCAAGGCCGGTTCATTTTCGAGCAACAGGCTGTATTTTTTGCCAATATGAAACTGAATACCCTGGATACGAAAATTGTTGGTAGCATTCATTTTTAGCACATATTCCTCGTCAGCTGTTGAAGTCTTCCAAATGGTTTTTGCGGTATCCATTTCTGCAGATTGTATATTCAACCAGGCTTGCTCATCAGCTCGGTAAATCTGTTGCAATTCTACCTGCTCTGAAAAAGTCTCATTGCCCAGAAGCAAATTCACATCTCCACCGATTCCACATCGTCTTACGTCTTCTAAAGCTTCTCCTATGGTTGTATAACCCCCTCCTGTTTCAACCGTGTAATCGCCAAGTAACGGGGTTGAACAGCCTTCGTATTCATCAGCCCCAATATCCGGGTTAACCGGATCTCTGAGCTCTCCTTCCAGATCTTCAGCCACCTCAGGTAGCGGAGTTCCTGCATTATTACAAACCGGAGAAAGCACATGATAATCATATTCCCCTTCAAACTCCGAATAAAAAGAAACAGAATTCACATCCTGTCCTGTAAGCTGCCATTCGGAAAGTGTTGAATAATCGGTAGTTCCATCATTAATCAGCACCTCATACAGACTAAACAGGTTATTATAATCTGATACAAGATTCTCTGTATCAAAACTAATTGACAACGCAGTAGAATTGTGCTTATTGATGACGATGTTATTTAGAAATTCAGCATCATCGGCATTGTTAAGATAAACCGTTCCCTGGTAAAAGGTATTGTTATACACCTGATATCCTGATCCATTTCGCAATTCTAGTAAGGTATATGACCATTCCCTGTCATTTTTCACATAGTTATTTCTCACCAGAACAGGACTGGCAACCTCCTGATTATTGATTAAAAAAAGTTTTCCCGAAAGGATATTTTTTTCGATAACTGCCCGTGAACCATTTTCGAGTGAAATATCTTTCACAATATTCCCGCTGATAGTATCATTTGAATAGGTGTTATTGCCGATATAACCGCCTTCAAATACATTCCCCAGCACCTTCAGATTTTCGCTTGCCCCGTAGACGGAAAGAAGGCCGCGCCCTCCACCCGAATTGTTATTTTTCAGCACCAAATGTTTTAAGCTATCCACAGCATTGCTTTCCCAATAGTCGATAAAAACATAGCTTCCGGTTCCTTCACTGAGGGTATAATTATGACTAAACTCCAAAGAATCAATATAGCCCCGTACGCGAAATAAGTCAATTTCGCTGCTTACATTATTAGTGTCATCAAAGCCCAGTTGTGTAATTTTCAATTTTGAGAAATCAAAAACCTGGTGCATATAATCAACATTCCCTGTACCTTTTATCCATACTTTGCTGCTATCATTTGAACTTGATTTCAGGGTTAGCCATGCATCGGGCTGATTGTAGTAGTAATCCTGCTTCACCAAATCTAATGTTTCTTCATAGGTACCATCCTTAATTTCAAAAACAACATCTCCATCTATTCCACGGGCAGCCATTTCATCCAGGGCGGCATGAATTCCTGTATAATCTGCCCCGCTGACACCAATCGTGTAGGTTCCGGCCATGTATGAACTAAAATCAGAAGTATATTCAAAAGCACCCACATCCGGTGTTCCAGGATTCCTCAGAGCTCCGCTAAAATCTTCTTCATAACCGATAATCGGCGTTCCCATATTGTCCATGGGGAAACTCTGGGGTACAAGCTCATCGCTACTTACAAAAGCCGGGTTTATTACTTTTGAATGCATATCATAACCGGTTGCAATTTGCCAGTCGCTCAGGTTGGCGATAGCACCGCCTGATGTACCAAACCAATCGGCCAGGTAATAGTAAGCATTGTAATCGATGGTGGCTGTTTCAGAGAAAAGCGTGAAGACTCCTGCATTTTTACTTTTATTATAAAAGAGGTTATTCCTGATATCAATACCAGTACCCCCTGCGATGTTTATAAGGTGACCCTCTATATTGTATATGGTGTTATAATAAAAATACAAATCGGTTGCGCTATAGATTTTTACAGCGCTTAAGGAAGTATTATTGTCTTCGTAACACCAGACGAGGTTATTGATAACTTCTCCTGATGTACAATGATCAAGGATTAAGGCCCTTCCATCTATCTGATCGGCGACAGAATAAATACGGTTGTTTTCAATGGAGTAGGTATCCAAAAAAGAAAGCTTTATTGAACTTTTATTCTGATTTTCAAGATAATTATCCTTTATGGTGATATTATCCGCATCTGAAGCAACAAAACCATAATTTCCTCCAACTATCCTGTTGTTTAGGAATGTGTTGTTCAAATTGGCTCCATCTTCTAAATTGAAGACATTCTTATCGTTGGTCACAGAAATTTTGCAATGCTCAAAACTATTATAATCGGCTCCCCCCAGAAAATTCACTCCTCTTCCATCGTTTGAATTATGGATTGAAATACTACGAAAGGTGATGTAGTCGGCCCCATTCAGATCTAAGGTGGAGCTTGCATCATCAGAGCTAATCGTAACCATTGAGGAATCTCCCGAAACAGATTCGAAGGTAATCGTATTGGTGAGACTGGCCCCTAATATTTCATTGATGGTCACTTTTTCATTATAAGCCCCATCCTGCACCTGAAACACCCAAGCCTCGGAAATGGGAGCCTGACTCTCCAGGTAACTTATAGCATCAGCAAAACTGGTATAATCTGCACCATCGGAACCAATGGTATATACCGCTCTTGTTTTTTTAGCATGATCAACAGAGGAAGATGAAACGAAAGACTCTTGCGCAAGGAGTTGTCCAAGGGACAAAATGGTGGCAAGAACTGAAAGGAAAATCCTGGATTGAAAGGTAACCCGGAGTTTTATTGATAAAGACATAATTCAGGTAATTTAGTTGTAGTTTGGTAACTAAAGTAGAAAAAACCTATAATATAACAAAGAAAAGTAGCTGAAAAACATCAATTTAACGTATTATCTGTTTAGGACAAACGCATCTTAATTACCTTTATCTTTTCAACTCCAAAACTTCTAAGTCTTTAATACCTTTGTTTTCAATCAAAAACCGAACAGCCGTACGCACATTATGAAAGCCCTGCTTTCCGGCAGCACCGGGATTGATATGGAGTAGATCCAATTTTTTGTCATGCATGACCTTTAAAATATGTGAATGCCCGCTAATAAATAACCCGGGTGGATTTAACCGGAT
>CAYVSF010000292.1:0-4536 GCA_964453775.1 uncultured Bacteroidales bacterium | reverse complement strand
TCATTGTAATCCACACTTAAAAACCAGCGTACCTTCGCTTTTTCTAACTGTAAGAATCCGGCTGCTTTGTCCTCCCGGCTGATATGTACAATATTTTCTTTTACATCACCAAAAATCCAGGTGAGCATATCGTAGAAGTGCACTCCAATATTGGTGGCGATACCACCCGATTTTTCATGATCTCCTTTCCATGAAATGAAATACCAGTTCCCACGGGAAGTAATATAGGACAGGTCGATATCATACATTTTATCTTTAGGCCCCTTCTCAATTTTCTCTTTCAACGCGATAATTGATGGATGCAGACGCAGTTGAAGGATGTTATTTACTTTACATCCGGTTTCTTTCTCAATTTCCTGCAGAGCATCCACATTCCAGGGGTTAAGCACCACCGGCTTTTCACAGATGGCATCAGCCCCCTGGCGCAGTGCAAAACGAATGTGCGAATCATGCAGGTAGTTCGGGGTACAAATACTTACATAGTCCACATTCGTCCCCTGCCTTTTTAATTTGTCGATATGACGGTCGAAACGTTCATATTCCACAAAAAAATCGGCATTGGGAAAATAGCTGTCAATCGCTCCCACACTGTCAAAACGATCCAACGCTGCAAGAAGATTGTTATTTGTTTCTTTAATGGCTTTTAAATGGCGTATCGCAATGTATCCCGCCACACCAATGAGTGCAAAATTCTTCTGATCCATATTTTTAACTTTGATAATATTTTAAGTACCAATCTATAAACTCCTTCACTCCTTTTTGTATGGAGGTGGAAGGCTTATAGTTTAAATTTCTTTCCAAATCACTTACATCTGCCCAGGTCCTGGGAACATCTCCTTCCTGCAAAGGCATGAAGTTTTTTTGGGCTTCTTTGCCCAGGTTCTTTTCAATCTCAGCAATAAAATCCATCAACCCAACCGGAGAACTATTGCCGATGTTATAGACTTTAAAAGGAGATTTGGCCTCTCCGGGCACAGGATGAGATCCTCTCCAGTCAGGATTCCCTTCTGCAGGATTTATGATAACCCGATAAACGCCCTCAACAATATCATCAATATAAGTAAAATCGCGTTCCATATTACCCTGATTGTAAACATCAATGGTTTCATCTGCCAGGATGGCTTTGGTAAATTTAAACAGGGCCATATCTGGCCTTCCCCATGGCCCATAGACTGTGAAGAACCTTAATCCTGTAGTAGGAATTCCATACAAATGACTGTAGGTATGTGCCATTAGCTCATTGCTTTTCTTGGTAGCTGCATATAAGCTAATGGGATGATCCACATTATCGCTGGTAGAAAAAGGCATTTCCTCGTTCAAACCATAAACACTGGAACTGCTGGCATAGGCCAAATGCTTAATATGATGGTGTCTACACGCTTCCAGAATATTAACAAAACCAACAATATTGCTGTCAATATAGGCATAGGGATTTTCAATACTATAGCGCACGCCGGCCTGTGCAGCTAAATTGCAAACATGCGTAAAATGTTCCCTTTCAAATAGCTGAAAAAGCTTTTCCCTGTTTTCCAGATCAAGCTTAATAAATTTGTAATTCTGATGTTGCTTGCTGCTTATTTCTTCATTGAACTTAATATCTGAAGCATCAATGCCCAGTTCTTTTAAGCGATCCAATTTCAGGCCGGGATCATAATAGTCATTAATAGTGTCCAGTCCAACTACCTCTATCCCTTCATAAATCAAACGTTTCGTAAGATGAAAACCAATAAAACCAGCTGCACCGGTGACTAATATTTTCATGCTTCAAGAATTTAGAATTCACAAAGTTAAGATCCTTTGTTTAATTATTTGTTGTTCTTCCTCACATTTTCACCTTCTAAAAGATATTCTTCTTTGCTTTCCGGACAAATGGCTTTACCATTTTCATCAAAATTCAAGCGTTGCCCATACTCACTCATCCAACCTATCTGTCTGGAAGGATTCCCAACGACTAAAGCATAGGGCTTTACATCTTTAATAACAACCGCTCCTGCTCCTATAAAGGCAAATTTTCCTATCTCTATTCCACATACGATAGTAGCATTTGCCCCAATTGTCGCTCCTTTTTTTACATAGGTTTTAGCGTATTCTGATTTTCGGTTAACGGCGCTGCGCGGATTAATCACATTGGTAAAAACCATCGATGGTCCCAGGAAGACATCATCCTCGCAGATCACTCCGGTGTATATGGAAACATTATTCTGTACTTTCACATTTTTCCCCAATGTAACATCGGGTGAAACAACAACATTCTGCCCCAGGTTACAGTTTTCTCCCAGTTTACTGTTGGGCATGACATGGGTGAAATGCCAAATTTTCGTTCCTGCTCCTATGGTGCATCCTTCATCGATCACAGCTGTGGGGTGCGCATAATATTCCATAAGGTTTTATTTAAAAAATGATTTAATCGTATCTGCAATATATTCCTGCTGTTCCAGGGTTAACTCGGTATGCATGGGCAAAGACAATACTTCTTGTGAAAGTTTGTCTGAAACCGGATAACGATTACCGTTTCCCACGTCTTCCAAAAAAGCTTCCTGTTTATGCATTGGAACAGGATAATAAATCATTGATGGAATATTGTTCTCTGCAAGATAGGCTTTTAATGCATCTCTTCTCCCATCTTTCACTTTCAGGGTGTATTGATGAAAAATATGTTCCGATTGCTTCAAGCGCTTTGGAATTTGTACTTCATTCAAATCGTTAAGGAATTCATCATAAATATCAGCTGCCTTCCTGCGCGCCTGATTGTATTCATCCAAATGCCTGAGTTTTACTTTCAATATGCCAGCCTGTAAAGTATCCAGACGACTGTTGACGCCTGTTACCTGGTGATAATATTTCTTTTTTGATCCATGATTTACAATCATTCTTAGCTCATCGGCCAGTTTATCATTATTGGTATACAGGGCTCCTCCATCTCCATAGGCACCCAGGTTTTTGGATGGAAAAAAAGAGGTACATCCTATATCGCCAATACATCCGGCTTTTTTGGTATTTCCATTACTGAATGTATAAGTACTCCCAATGGCCTGAGCTACATCTTCTACCACAAAAAGATTTTTCTCTTCAGCCAACTGCATTATGGCTTCCATATTGGCACATTGCCCATATAGATGTACGGGAACAATCGCTTTTGTTGCAGGCGTAATTAACTTTTTCAGATGCTTTATATCGATGGTGAAATCATTTGGATCCACATCCACCAAAACAGGTTTTAACCCCAACAATTTAACTACTTCAACCGTAGCAATAAAAGTAAAATCAGGTGTAATAACTTCATCGCCGGGTTTTAACCCCAGCCCCATTAAAGCAATTTGTAGCGCATCGGTTCCATTTCCACAAGTAATAACATGCTTCACATTCAGGTGTTTTTCAAGATCTGTAGCAAATTCTTTCACCTGCGGGCCATTAATAAAAGCCGTATTGTCGATTACATGTTGAATTTCCCGGCTTACTTCTTCTTTTATTTTTTCATACTGACCCTTCAGGTCAACCATTTGTATTTTATTCATCATGCACTATAAATTAAAATTTCATCTAAGATATAAAAAAAATACAGGCAATAGAATGCATTGCCTGTATTCGAATTATATTGAACCTACGTTCTATTTCGCATAGTTAATAGCCCGTGTTTCGCGGATTACAGTAATTTTTATCTGTCCCGGATAAGTCATTTCATTTTGAATTTTCTGAGAAATATCAAATGAAAGCTTTTCGGCGTCCTTATCACTCACCTTTTCAGCTCCAACGATAACACGTAATTCCCTTCCGGCCTGAATAGCATAAGTTTTCATAACGCCGGGTTGAGAAAGCGCTAAATCTTCCAAATCTTTCAACCGCTTGATATAGGATTCAACCACCTCTCTTCTTGCGCCGGGTCGGGCACCCGAGATAGCATCACAAACCTGTACAACAGGGGCAAGCAATGTCGTCATTTCCACCTCGTCGTGGTGTGCTCCTATTGCATTGCAAACTTCAGGCTTTTCCTTAAAACGTTCTGCGATCTTCATTCCCAGAATGGCGTGTGGCAATTCCGGCTCATCGTCAGGCACTTTTCCGATATCATGCAATAGACCTGCACGTTTTGCAAGTTTTGGATTTAAACCTAATTCGGAAGCCATAATAGCCGATAGATTTGCCACCTCGCGTGAATGCTGCAACAAATTCTGACCATAGGAAGAACGGTATTTCATTTTTCCTATCAATCGAATTATCTCAGGATGTAAGCCATGAATACCCATATCGATAGCGGTACGCTTACCTACCTCAGTAATTTCTTCTTCAATCTGTTTTTTCGTTTTATCCACCACTTCCTCAATTCTGGCAGGGTGAATTCTTCCATCGGTTACTAGCTGGTGCAGTGCAAGTCTTGCCACCTCTCTTCTTACTGGGTCAAAGGCCGAAAGAATAATTGCTTCGGGGGTATCGTCAACAATAATCTCAACCCCTGTAGCAGCTTCCAATGCGCGTATATTTCTTCCTTCCCGTCCAATGATTCGTCCTTTAATCTCATCGCTGTCAATATTGAAAACA
>CAYVSF010000291.1:0-4546 GCA_964453775.1 uncultured Bacteroidales bacterium | reverse complement strand
GAATTCATAAGATGAACTACAGGAAAGTCCTGTTCATAACCTTGCTCCTGCTAAGCGTAAACTATGGTAATGCCCAGCATTATGCACAGATGGAAGAGAAAACCCGGATGAAAGAAATCATTCGGGAAATGGCTGAGAATACCACCAGTATACACAGCGATTTTCTTCAGGAGAAACAACTTAGTTTCCTTACCGAAAAAATTACATCAAAGGGAAAATTCTATTATAAGAAAGCTGATAAAATCAGGTGGGAGTACCAGGAACCCTTTGATTATTTAATTCTTTTTAATGGGACCGATATCCTTTTAAAAGACGGCGATAAAACATCCCATTTCAATACTGCAGAAAACCCTATGTTTAGTGAAATTAATAAGATGATGATGGGAACTGTGAACGGAAGCCTTTTTGCCAATGAAGAACAATTCACAACCGCAGCATTTGAAAGCAAAACAGAGTATAAGCTTCAGCTCATCCCCCTGCAAAGCGAGATGAAATCCATGATTCATTCAATTCATATTTTTATCGACAAGGAGGATTTGCAAGTTTCGACCATACAAATCAATGAAAGTGAGGAAGACTACACCCAAATACGCTTCACCAATAGAAAAATCAACCATGCGCTTCCTGAAGATATCTTTACTGTTTATTCTGATTTTTAGTTTATTTCAGGGCTGTAGCTCCTGGAATACTGCCCTGAACAATGAAAAATTCAGAAGCTGGGAAGAGGTAAAAACCCTGGCTCCCCTGGGAAAAAATGACCAGGTAAAGATCTATGAAGCCAAAATGCACTTCTTTAGCAATGAACTGGATGGTCTGTTGATCATAAAGAAGCAAGGAGAAAATCACTTGCGCATAGCATTCACCTCGAAGATTGGCCCCAGGTTTTTCGATATCGAACTGAAAAACGGGGATTTTATAAGGCATTATGTGATGGAATACATGGATAAGAATATGCTAATGGGAACACTTGAAAACGATTTTAAATTGTTATTTTTACAGATTGAGAGTAATCAGGAGCCCAAATACCGAATAAAAAATCAGCAGGAGCACATAAAGCTGAAATACAATAAGAGCAATGTTATTGTAAAAATACCGGAAGGATCAGAGACTATCGCGGAAGTTATTCAAAAGAGGAACGGATTTACAAAAGTCGTCATAAATTATGACCATTTAAAGACCGGAGAGACGATAACTCTGAAGCATAAGCGCCTGAAGATATCCATGGAATTAAAAGCTTTGCAATAAAATTATGCTTATAAATGACTTTTTTGAAATAGTTCATCTGGAGGAAACGGGAGACAATGCATTTGAGGCCCGCATCCAACTCGATTCAAACCATAAAATATACAAAGGGCACTTCCCCGGAAACCCTGTTGTGCCAGGAGTTTGTCTTAGTCAAATGGTAAAAGAAAGTCTGGAGAAGTATAAAGGACATCACCTGCAAATGGCTGAAGCCGGTTATTTAAAATTTATGGCTGTGGTAAACCCCATCAAAAATCCGGAGCTAAGTATAAAGGCGACGATCAAATCAGAAGAAAATCATAAAATTGTTATTCTTTCTGAAACAACTGATGGAGATACGGTGTTTTTTAAGTTAAAGGCAAGCTACACGAGGAAATAGAAAGAACCGCTAAGGAATGGAGAATCCGGATTACATGCTGCAGGAAAAATTTGACCATCATGAATGTTGTGTTATAGTACCAAGCTATAACAATGCAGCAACACTGGGGAAAGTATTGGATGACATTCTACAATACACCAGGAACATTATTGTAGTGAATGATGGTTCCACAGACCATACCAGAGATATACTGAAAAAGTATGAAAGAATTGTGCTGTTGGATTACGCAAAAAATAAAGGAAAAGGTTATGCCCTCCGGATGGGTTTTGGAAAAGCACTGGAATTGGGATACAGTTATGCCATCACCATGGATTCCGATGGGCAGCATTTTGCCAGGGATCTGGACAAGTTCTTAAACAAACTGGACAAAAATACCGGTGCGCTGATTATCGGCAGCAGGAATATGGAGCAGGAAGGCATTCCGGATAAGAGCAGTTTTGGGAATCGCTTTTCTAACTTTTGGTATAGAGTAGAAACCGGGAAAAAGCTTCCCGATACGCAATCGGGCTATAGGCTCTACCCTATTAAAGCTCTGCGGCATATCCGCTTTTTTACGAGGAAATTTGAATTTGAAATAGAAGTCATTGTGCGCGCTGCCTGGAAAGGCATCCCGGTGATTCCTGTGCCTGTGGAGGTATACTATGCCCGGAAAGAAGAGCGGGTTTCACATTTTCGCCCTTTTTGGGATTTTACGCGTATCAGCATACTTAATTCAATCCTTGTGCTTTATGCATTCCTGATTGTTAAACCATTTGCATTTGCCAGGAGCCTTACCAAAGAAAATATCAAGGCATTTATCCGAAAAAATATCACACAAAACCAGGAATCCAATGCCCGCATTACAGCTGCTATCATGCTGGGGGTATTCATGGGAGTTGCACCTGTCTGGGGCTACCAAATGCTAATCGCACTGGGCCTTGCACATCTGCTCAAGCTAAATAAAGTAATTGTACTGGTATCTTCCAATATCAGCATACCACCGATGATTCCTATTATCCTCTTTGCCAGCTTTAAAACCGGCAGCCTGTTTGTTCAAACGAAAGCAATCAATATTCAATATAACAGCAACTTAAGTTTTGATTTTATTAAAGACCATTTAATTCAATATGCCATTGGAAGTTTGGTGTTTGGTGTTATCTTAGCCCTGAGCTTTGGAATTCTTGTTTACCTTAGTTTGGTTGTGTTTCGAAAGAAGCGGGTAACAAGAGAAGGAATTTCTACTGGAAAGTAAACGTATGCGCAATCTTTTTGAACATATTTATTCAAATCAAAACCGCAGCAAATATATTCTTCCGCTTGTGGCCATCCTCCTGTTAGCATTGGCCGGATGGAGTATCAGCCGAATACACTTCAGCGAAAACATCTCAAGGATGCTGCCCGACAGTCCGGATATTCATCAAATCCAGGAGATGAGCCAAAAAATGAGCTTCATGGATAAGCTTGTTTTTATGATCGCGCCTGCCCCATCAAATAATGAACAGCAAAATGAAATTATTGAATTTTCCGACAGCCTGGTGCGTTCAATACAGGAATTAGAGCCCAACTACATCTCAGAAATCAACTATAAAATTAATGATCAGGCCGTTTCTTCACTTTACGACTTCTACTATTCCAATCTGCCCTTGTTTTTAGATAGCAGCAATTACAGAGAAATGGCCGGTTACCTAAAGAAAGAAACAGTTAAGCAAAAAATGGCCGGCAATTTCAGAAGCCTCATCTCTCCTGCCAGTTTTGCCATTAAAGATTACATCCTCAAAGATCCGCTTAGCCTAACCCCACTGGTGCTCAAAAAATTTAACAATCTCCGACTGGAAGAGAACTACCGCATCAGACAGCAACGAATTTTCACAAAAGGCGGTGACAGCCTCATCTTTTTTCTAAGCACCAGCTACCCATCGTCCGAAACCGGTAAGAATGCCATCTTAATTAAAGAGATCGATCAAAGAATTGATCAAGTAAGCCGGAAATTCAATCATCAATTCGATGTTTATTATTATGGTTCTGCTGCTGTAGCCACAGGTAATGCAAACCGGATTAAAAAAGATATTCTTCTTACGGTAGGCATTGCCGTATCCATATTGCTTATATTCCTGGGGATTTTCTTCCGTAGAAAAGGAATTGTATTCATTCTATTTCTTCCCGCCATTTTTGGCGGAGGAGTTGCCCTGGGTATTATTTCGCTTCTACAGGGCACTTTATCGGCCATTTCCCTGGCGATGGGGAGTGTATTGCTTGGAATAACTGTTGATTATGCCCTGCACCTCCTCAGTCATTACCGGCATACCCACTCCATGCCCCAAACCCTAAGGGACATTTCATTGCCTGTTTTGGTAAGTGTTACTACCACCGCCAGTGCCTTTCTTTGTTTGCTTTTTGTCAGCGCTGAAGCTTTGCATGATCTGGGTCTCTTCGCTGCCATAAGTGTTGTCGTTGCTGCACTATTTACACTTACGATTTTACCGCGACTCCTGCCACATACCAAAAGTCGAAAAAACATAAGCACAAACAACTTCATTGATCACTTTACGCGTCTTCAGCTCGATAAAAACCCCTATTTTCTTGGTCTCATCATTGCATTCACCATTGTTGCGTTTTTTTCCCGACACCAGGCAAAATTCGAAGGAGATATGGAAAAAATGAACTACGTTTCACCGCAACTTGAAAAATCAAAAAATATAATATCGAGCGTATCCTCTCAAACATCCAAATCGGTATTTTTAATTATTTCTGATTCTTCGTTAAATGAAGCACTTGGCTATTTTGAAAGCATACAGCCTAAAATAGAAGACTTACAAAAATCGGGAGTTATTAAAAGTGTCTCTTCTCCTGCAGGACTTTTGTTATCGAAAGAAAAACAAAAAGAAAGAATAGCGCATTGGAAAAGATTTTGGGATAAGCAAACAAGAGAAGAATTTTGGAAGAATA
>CAYVSF010000290.1:0-4559 GCA_964453775.1 uncultured Bacteroidales bacterium | reverse complement strand
AAATTTTTTTTTTCAACAGTTTATGTTTCCCGCATCAAATTCGGGACAGGCTATCTAAGTTGGCATCGCCTTCGCGTAGCCGCTACGGCGGAGCAAGGGTTTAATACCGCATTGCGATAGGGGCTCTGCATTTAATCATAATTATTATTTACAATATTTGCATTTGGCTGAAATATTAAATAATTTGCTCACCAATTAAAATTCTGATTAAGGAATTTTAAATTTTACTAACCTAAACCTAAATTATTTATGAAAAATTTTTTTATTTTCTTTATTGTCGTTTTTCTAAGTGTAACATCTTTTGCACAACAAATAGAAAAACAAATTCTGGACAGGAATGGTAATCCAACTTTTGTAGAATTTGATACAAAGTCGAAAACCATTTCTAAATCAGAAACAAAAGACGTTTTGTCAAATTTATTAAATGCGACAAAAAATGAGGAGTTTAAATCTTTTCGCTCAGTAAAAGATCAGATGGGCTTTACCCATGAAAGATTCCAGCAATATTATAAAGGAATCAAAGTAGAAAACGGTGTTTACATCGTACATAGCCGAAATGAAATCATTGAATCATTAAGTGGTGAGTATAAAGTTATAAAAGACATCAATACGACACCTTCTATTACATCTGATGAAGCCGTTACATTGGCAAAATCATTTGTAGATGCCCAGAAATACATGGATAAAAATGAGAAAGATTCAAATACTCCAGAACTGGTTATTGTAGTCGATGATTATGGAAAACATCCAAAAGCAAAACGTGAAATGGTGTTAGCCTATAAAGTAGATGTATATGCGCTAAAACCTTTAAGTAGAGACTGGGTTTACGTAGATGCACATACCGGCGAAATTGCTCATGTGAATGCAAGAATAAAAAATGCAAGTGCAACAGGCAATGCTGATACCAGGTATAGTGGAACAAAAACCTTATCAACAGATAGCTATAATGGCTCGTATCGTTTACGCGATTACAGCAGAGGTAATGGAATTATTACTTATGACTGTAATACATCTACCAGTTATTCTAATGCTGTTGATTTTACCGACAGCGATAATACCTGGTCATCGGCAGAGTATGACAATTCTGCTAAAGATAATGGAGCATTAGATGCCCATTGGGCAGGAATGGTAACCCATGATTATTTTCAAAATATACATGGTCGAAACAGCTTTGATGGAAGTGGAGCTTTAATAAAAACTTACGTGCACTATGATAATCAATACGAAAATGCTTTTTGGAATGGTTCAGTTTTTACCTTTGGTGATGGTGCTTCAACCTTTGATATTTTAACGTCGCTGGATGTATTTGCTCATGAATTTGGACATGCTGTTTGCTCTTATACCGCTGACTTAACCTATTCAAGCGAGTCTGGTGCATTAAATGAAGCTTTTAGCGACATATGGGGCTGTGCTGTTGAATATCATTATGCTCCTGAAAAAGATAACTGGTTAATGGGAGAAGATATTGGATATGTTCTTCGTTCAGTCAGCGACCCAAAATCAAAAAACTTACCCGATACTTATCTTGGAGAGAACTGGGCAACAGGTTCGTCAGATAATTATGGTGTACATACCAACAACGGACCTTTCTGCTATTGGTTTTATTTAATCTCCGTAGGAGGTAATGGAACGAATGACAATAATGACAGTTATGATGTAACAGGAATTGGTATTGAAAAAGCTGAAAAAATTGCTTATCGAATAGAAAGCGTATACATGACCTCAAGTTCTGATTATGCTGATTCTAGAACCTATGCAATTCAGGCGGCTCAGGATTTATACGGAGAAGGTTCTCAAGAAGAAATTTCTGTTACCAATGCCATGTACGCAATTGGTGTTGGAGACTCATACGATGGTGGTGGAACAACGCCTGATAATTATTGCACATCCAAAGGTAACGATGCCAGCTATGAGTGGATTTCGAATGTAGAAATCGGAACTTACTCAAACAGCTCAGATGGTGCAGGATACACCGATTTCACCAGTGAAAATATTGAACTCGGTGCAGGTGAAAGCTATAATATAACACTGACCCCGGGATTTGGCAGCTCTTCTTATGACGAATACTGGAAAATCTGGATTGATTATAACAATGATTTCTCATTTACCAGTGATGAACTGGCCTTTGATGCAGGTTCGTTAAGCAGTACTGATGTAAACGGTACCATCTCTATTCCGGCAGGAACAGAAGGAACAAGCACCAGAATGAGAATTACCATGAAGTATAATGGAGAACCATCTGCATGCGAAACATTTGATTATGGTGAAGTGGAAGATTATACCGTAACCATTACCAGCGGTAGCGGAGATGACACGCAAGCTCCAACAGCTCCAACAAACCTCGCTGCTTCAAATATCACGACAACAACTGTTGATCTTTCATGGTCGGCTTCCACTGATAATGTAGGCGTAACCGAATACCAGGTTCTTCAGGATGGTTCTGTATTGGGAACTGTTACAGGTACCTCAGCTTCCATAGATAATCTGACTCCGGCAACAAGCTATACCTACACTGTAAAAGCACTGGATGCAGCAGGTAATATTTCTGCAGCCAGCAATGCTGTAACAATTACCACAGAAGATGACTCACAAGGTTCATATTGTGAATCAAAGGGTAACAACAGCAGCTATGAGTGGATTGCCGAAGTTAGCATTGGTTCATTCACAAATTCAAGTGGAGCTGCAGGATACTCCGATTTCACAGGTCAGACTGTTGAATTGCCTGCTGGTGAAACCACTAACCTTACACTTACCCCGGAATTTGCCAGCTCTACTTATAATGAGTACTGGAAAATCTGGATCGACTATAACAATGACTATACCTTCTCATCAGACGAACTTGCATTTGATGCCGGTTCCATGAGCAGCTCTGCTGTAAATGGCAGCATTACTGTTCCTTCTGATGCATCAGGGACCACAAGGATGCGCGTTTCTATGAAGTACAACGGTGAACCTACTGCCTGTGAAGCATTCAGCTATGGTGAGGTAGAAGATTACACTGTTACATTTACTTCCGGAGGAGGAGACACACAAGCTCCTACAGCTCCAACGAATCTAAGTTCAGCGAATATCACAACTACAAGTGTTGACCTGTCCTGGAGTGCTTCATCAGACAATGTTGGAGTAACCGAATACCAGGTATTGCAAAACGGAAGTGTTCTTGGTACTGTAACTGGTACTTCTGCAAACGTTACCGGTTTAACTCCGGCTACTACATATACATTTACTGTAAAAGCAGTGGATGCAGCAGGTAATGTATCGGCAGCCAGCAATGCAATCAGTGTTACTACTTCAGAAGATTCGAATGTTGAGTATTGCTCTTCACAAGGAAACAATTCAAGTTACGAATGGATCGACCTGGTAGAGCTTGGAAGTATGAGCAATGCCACAGGAGATGATGGTGGCTATGCAAATTACACAAATCTTACAGCGAATGTTGCACAGGGTGCAAGCCAGACCATTTATGTAAGCTGTGGATTTAGCGGTAGCAGCTATACCGAATACTGGCACGTTTGGATTGACTGGAATCAGGATGGTACATTTGCTTCTGATGAACTGATGGTAAGCGGCTCTTCAAGCAGCGCTGATAAACTTTCAGCTACATTTACCGTTCCTTCCAATGCCCTGATGGGTACCACCAGAATGCGTGTAACCATGAAGTATAATGCAGAAGCAACAGCTTGTGAAACCTTCTCTTACGGTGAAGTAGAAGACTATACCATAAACGTTACTTCAACTTCAGCTTCGTATTTTGCTACAAGCATGAACAGTGCAGAAGAATTGGGTAATGAAATGCCCACAAGCGTTGAACTGTATCCTGTACCCGCTAATAACTATATTACTGTAGCCATCAATAATGGTACTAAAGTAGGAACCATTAGTATCTACAGTGCTACAGGTTCATTAGTGAAAGTTGCTGATATTGACGGTGCACAAAAAGAACTTGATATCTCCGACCTGCCTGCCGGTTCTTACATCATCTCTGTAGAAGATGAAAAAGAACCAATTACGAAAGGGTTTATCAAGAGATAAATAAACTCGAGTACAAAAAAAAGAGGCTGTCTTACTCAGGCAGCCTCTTTTATTTAATGGACAAAAAAATTAGATAATTTTTTTCACTTTCATTCCATGTAAAATCATTTCAACTATTTGCTCATCATCCATTGACCCGACATTGAAAATTAAATCGTAATCTACATCATCAATATTTCTTCCGGCAAAACTATTGCGCAATTCGGCTCTCTTCTGATCCATCTCCTGCACTTCTTTCTCAGCATCTTTATAGGATATGTTAAGGCGTTTATGAATCCGATCAATTCGGATGTCTTCCGGAGCAATAAGCCTTACATGCAAGGATTTCTCAATATCCCGTGTGATTGTTGCCCCACAACGACCTAAAATTATGGAATGGCCTTCTTCGCCAAATGAACGTATCACATCACGAAAAGTATTCCGAATCTTGCGATCGCTTTTGTAATATTTATCGGTAAAGGCAGCGATAACGTCATCTATAATCCCCCGCTTTTCAAAATTAAAAACATAGGAAATCTTCTCAGGTT
>CAYVSF010000289.1:0-4585 GCA_964453775.1 uncultured Bacteroidales bacterium | reverse complement strand
AACAGAACTACTATTCTGCGAATATTGAAGTTGAGTATCGTTTTTTGATTATCCAGTTGCATATATGGTATTTCTTAGCTTTCTTTTTTTCTTCGTCCAAGTTCTTTCTTAATCAAGGATAGTTCCCTGCCTGTTTGTCCTTTTACAGAAGTATTTTCTTCTGCTCTTCGAACTAGGTAAGGCATCACATGTTTAACCGGCCCATAAGGCACATATTTTGCCACATTGTAACCTTCATTGGCAAGGTTAAAGCTGATGTGGTCGCTCATACCATAGAGCTGACTAAAATAAATTCGCGGATCATTTCTCTTTAATTTATATTCCTTCATTAATTTTGTCAAATATAAGGAACTTTCTTCATTGTGTGTACCATTAAACAGCTCGCAGCGTTCGATATGTTCTATCGTGAATTTTAGTGCGGCATTATAATCCCTGTCGGTACTTTCTTTATTTGGTTGTATGGGATCTTTATATCCTTTCTTATGTGCACGCTCTCTTTCCTTTTCCATATATGCACCACGAACGAATTTTACACCGTAATAATACCCTCCATTCACGGCTTTCTCATAATTGTCCTTTAAATATTGCAACCTGTCCCATCTATACATTTGGAGTGTGTTAAATACAATTGTTTTTTTCTTGTTAAAAAGTTCCATCATTTCAGTAACCACTTCGTCGATTTTGTTTTGGAAGAAGGTGTCTTCTGCATCTATTAATATAGGGGTATTCAGTTCATAGGCTCTTTTACAGAGCGTGTGAATGCGATCTCTAAACTTAGCGGCCTCTTTTTGCTCTTCATCATTTAGCTTTTCGCCGGAACTGGCTTTCTCCAGAATTTCAGCTTTACCGAAAGCTGTTGGCTTAAATACGGCAAAAGGAATCTCAGGATGCCTGGCTGCATTTTCTATGGATGCCAGTGTTTCTTTTAATGTTTCTTCTGTCTCATTTTCGCTTTCTCCTCCTTCAACACTGTAGTCTAAAATTGATTTTACATTGTATTGAGCCAGTTTTTTTGCGGTAGGCAAACAATCATCAATCGTCACTCCACCTACAAAATGTTCATAGATGGTTGGTTTTACAGCCCAGGAAATAGGAATACGAAGTTTTAATGCCAGGTTTAAAAAGACTTTCCCCGTTTTTACCAGCCATGGACGGGCAATACTGTTAAAAAGAAAGTAAGCTTTTTTTAGTTCTTTAGTGGTTTTGTGTTTAAAGGCTATTTCTGTATTCTCAAATGATACCATTTTTGCTTAAATTTACAAGGATTAAAATTACAAAAGATTTAAAGAAAAAACGTTTTATATGCAAATCGATACCCAGTTTTCCAAAATAAACGTATCTACAAATATAGATGTTTTGTTGGAAAAATATGTTCTTCCATTTACTAACAATAAAATCTTCATTCTTGTTGATGAAAATACGGAAGAAAAATGTCTTCCTCTGTTAAAAAGCAAGCTGGATATTCAGTACACAAGAGTGATAACAATTCCCGCCGGAGAAGAACAAAAGCATCTCCAAAATGTGGAGTTGATTTGGAAAATCTTTGTACAATTTGGAGCAGATCGTTCCTCACTCTTAATAAATTTAGGCGGAGGGATGGTTTGCGATATGGGTGGATTTGCAGCTGCCAGCTTTAAAAGGGGAATAAGCTTCATCAATATCCCTACAACTTTATTGGCTCAGGTTGATGCTTCGGTTGGAGGAAAAACAGGTTTTAATTATTTAGGTTTTAAAAATGAAATAGGATTTTTTGCTCACCCGCAGGCGGTTATCATTAACAGTGAATTTCTTCGTACGCTGGATGACAGGAATATTCTTGCTGGTTGGGCAGAAATGATCAAACATAATTTAATATTTGATGAGAAAGAGTGGGAGGTGTTTAAACAGGTGGATGTAAAATCAATTAATTATGCTGATTTAAACCAGCTTATTGCCCGCTCTGTGAAGATAAAGAAGCATTTTGTAGAGTCGGATCCCAATGAGAAATCAGAAAGAAAAGTATTAAACTTTGGACATACCGTAGGTCATGCCCTGGAGAGCTATTTTTTAAAACAACCCAACCCGCTTTTACATGGCGAGGCAGTGGCTTATGGTATTGTTTGTGAACTTTTCCTTTCTGGTGAACTTCTTGGATTTCCAAAGGAGAAGCTGGATGAAGTGGCCCGTTATGTATTAAATTTGTATGGAATTCCAGAACTTAACCCAAAGGTTTTTGGCGCTTTAGCTGATTTGATGGTTCATGATAAAAAGAATAAAGAGGGAGAAATGCGATTTGTCCTCCTCCAGGATATAGGTAAACCTGTAATTGATGTGAAAGTGGACCAGCCAACTTTGATTAATTCCCTGGAAAAATATGCTAATTTTAAGCTAATCTGATAAACTTTTGTCAAATACAAAAAGTGAGAACCTGTGCAATATCAAGTTTCATTTCCGGTAGAACCTATAGTGGAGAATATTAAACTTCCCGCTTCCAAAAGCATTACCAATAGAGTGCTGATTATACGTGCACTATCTTTAAATTATTTCCCTGTTTATAATATTTCTGATAGTGATGACAGCAAGGTGCTGGAAACAGCTTTATTCAACCTGGAAGAAATAGAATACAATATTGGGCATGCAGGAACGGCCATGCGTTTTTTAACAGCTTTGTTTGCTGTGCTTCCGGGAGAAAGGGTGCTTTCCGGGTCTGAACGAATGCAACAACGCCCTGTTGCTCCCTTGGTTAATGCATTAAGGGAATTGGGAGCTGATATCAGTTATCAAAAAGAGGAAGGGTATCCTCCCTTGCTTATCAGAGGAAAAAAATTAGAGGGCAGGGAGATTGCAATTCCTGCAAATATGAGCAGTCAGTTTATCAGCGCGCTTATGCTTATTGCTCCAACTTTACCGGAAGGAATTCGAATTTCGCTGCAAGGACGGGTGCTCTCACGTCCTTACCTGAAGATGACAGCAGAATTAATGCGTTTGGCAGGTGTTCGGGTGAATTTCGTTGATACAACTATTGAAGTGTTTCCCGGGAAATATCATTTCGATACTTTTACTGTCGAGAGCGATTGGAGTGCTGCCAGTTATTGGTTTGCGTTTGCAGGAATGAGTCCTCGAAGCCAATTTGTTTTGCAAGGTTTGCATGAAAATAGTTTGCAGGGAGATGCTGCTTTAGTAAATATTTTTGAAGATATTGGAGTAAAAACTGTATTTACACAAGAAGGTTTACAATTGAAGCATACTTTAACCGATAAGGAATCTTTTGATTATGATTTTTGCGATCAACCTGATTTGGCACAAACCCTTGCTGTATATCTTGCCCTGAAAAATATTCCATTTCATCTTAAAGGCCTTTATAATCTTTCTATAAAGGAAACCGATAGAATTGAAGCACTGGTCAATGAGTTAGGAAAGCTGGGCTATGCAATTAAGCAAACCAACAATGAGGAATTATTTTGGGATGGAACAAAAACGCCCTCGAATTCTAAGACAATACTTACCTATAAAGATCATCGCATGGCGATGGCTTTTGCTGTTGCTGCCTCTATGTTTGCAGAAATAGAAATAAATGAACCTGAGGTAGTTACCAAGTCCTATCCTGGCTTTTGGGCAGATCTTAAAAAAGTTGGTTTTGGAATCGCGAAAGTAAATTAATTGTTTTGCTGTTGCCGCTTTAAGGAAAAAGGCCACCTACGATGGTGACCTTTTTATTTTAAGCGAGTAATTTTTTATTTTTCAATGACTATTTCATTATAGATTTTTTCATTCCAGAGGTTGATCATTGCTTTGAATGCCTTATAATGCTCTTCTGGTATGCTCGTTTCTGAAAAACTGATCTCTTTTTCAAGTAGAATGCTATTTCCTTCCTGTTTTAATGCAATATGCAATTCAGCACCATTAAAACTTGTGTCGATGGAAGCGGCTTTGCCTATCCATTTCATGCCTTCCGGAATTTGAAGTTCATATTTGTATTTCTCAAAAAGTTTTGATGGCAGATAGATATCGTATTGTCTTTCATCAGGGAGGATATTCATATGCCAGCTTTGCAGTCCTTCTCTTGATTGCGGAGTTGCTGTAATCATGAAATTGCCCTGTTCTTTCACTGCATTATTAAATTCTACCTGTGCATCCATTTCAATAGAATTTGCATCTGAATTTCTGGTGTTTATATCTTTTAATTTTGCGCCGCTGAAGACCGACTGCAGAAGCTGAGTTTTGTTTTTTTCATTACGCATAAGTGCTAAATCGGTATAAGCAAGGCCCTGGAATTTTGCTGTAGTGTTTCCTTTAATTGTTCCATCTTTCCCCAACTTAAACTTACCAGTTACCCCTATTGTCGCACTTTTGTCCCCTATTATCTTTTCGGCTTCCACAATGTCTTCCTCAGGTGTTAAACTTACCTGATAGTCACCAGCATAATAAGGCATTGGATTCGTTTCATTCAGTTTTGAAGCAGAAATGAAATAGGGCTTTTTACTGTTAATGCGCAGGTAATAGTGGCCGTTGTTCCCGGGCACGCCCATGTTATCTTTAAAACCTTCAACATTTATGGTAACAATTGGGGTGGAGGATATCCCATTCGCTTCAAATATTTTTTGCA
>CAYVSF010000288.1:0-4586 GCA_964453775.1 uncultured Bacteroidales bacterium | reverse complement strand
TTCTTTCCCGGTAAAGGCCCGGGCAGCTTTGATCATAGCCATCACGGCTTCTGTTCCTGAGTTGACAAAACGGATTTTCTCGAAAGCCGGAGCTCTGCTGCACAGCAATTGCGCAAAACTTAGTTCAGCTTCTGTTGCAATAGTGTAGGCCGTACCCTTTCGGATTTGCTCTGTTACGGCCTCCACAATGGGTGGAAAAGCATGTCCATGAATTAACGAGGCCATATTATTTGCAAAATCAAGTCGTTCAACACCGTCAATATCGCTTACATAGCAACCCGAGGCTTTTTTTGCATAATGTGGAAAAGGTTTGTGAAAAACCGTATTCCTGCTTACTCCACCGGGAATTACATTACGCGCCTGTGTATACAATGCCTCGCTTTTATATTTTATCATTTTCGAATTGTAGTTCTTCATCATCATTTAGGTCAGGTTGTAAAAAAATTATGGCATTTTGAGGGTAGCCCCGGTTTTTTCCTGCAAATATTCGAAACTTATTCCTGGAGCCATCTTATTCACGATTAAACCATCTTTGGTAACATCTATCACGGCCAAATCTGTATAAATACGCTTAACAACAGCTTTTCCTGTTAACGGAAACGCACATTCTTTTACAATTTTAGGACTTCCGTCTTTGGCCGTATGCTTCGTAATAACCAAAATATTTTTCACCCCGGCCACCAAATCCATTGCACCGCCAACAGCGGGCACTGCTCCGGACTTCCCGGTTGACCAGTTGGCTATATCCCCAGCTTCGGATACTTCATAAGCGCCAAGTACACATATATCGATATGCTTGCCCCTAATCATGGTAAAGCTATCGGCATGATGAAAATAACAGGCGCCTTTTATGGCTGTAACATATTTTTTACCCGCATTGATAAGCTCTGGATCTTCTTCTCCTTTTTCAGGTACGGGGCCCATGCCCAACAAACCATTTTCGGTATGATAAATAACTTCCCGTCCTTCCGGAACGTAATCGGCAACCAATTCAGGTAAGCCTATCCCAAGGTTCACATAAGAACCATCTGGAATATCCAAAGCTACATTTTGTGCCATCTCTTCTTTTGACCAGGCTTGTCTGTTTTTTTCTAACTCCATGGATACCTCCAATTTTCAGCAACAAGTTTTGATTCATCTAATGGTTTGTTAACCTCAACAACTTTATTAACAAAAATGCCCGGCGTAACAACAGCTTCCGGATCCAGGCTGCCTAACTCAACGATTCTTTTTGTTTGAATGATCGTATTTTCAGCCGCTGTACACATAATCGGGCCAAAGTTCCGGGCAGTCTTATTGTAAATCAGATTGCCGTAACGGTCGGCAGCCTCGCATTTCACAAGAGAAACATCAGCCTTAATGCCATATTCCAGCACATAAGTTTTCCCTTCAAATTCACGCTTTTCTTTGCCTTCTTCCAGTGGTGTATTCACCGAAGTAGGCGTATAAAAAGCCGGTATACCTGCTCCACCCGCACGTATACGTTCAGCCATGGTACCCTGGGGCACCAGTTCTAATTCGATTTCTCCCCTGGAGTATAGCTCAGGAAAAACAGTTGAATTGGCCGTGCGTGGAAATGAGCATATCATTTTTCGAACACGCTTGTGTTCTATCAAAGAAGCCAGCCCAACATGGCCGCTACCAGTATTGTTACTGATCACGGTAAGATCCTTTGCTCCCTGATCGATAAGTGCATGAATTAGTTCTACCGGACTTCCAGCCTCACCAAATCCACTAATCATAATCACCGATCCGTCTTTGATGTCTTTTACTGCATCGGATATGGATTGTTCGATTTTGTTGATCATATTTACTGATTTAGGTTTTTAGCTTCTATCTTTTTCGAAAGCACCTGAGTTTTCTCCTCTTCAATTTGTTGTAACTCTTCCTCAAAGAAAAACTTCTCTCCGCGGTAGGGATTAAGATGTTCAATGGTATTTTCCGCCTCGTCGTACTTTGCCAGGAAGACCTTATCCATCCATTCCATATTCCGGGATTCGTTAAACTTAAGGACGAACACCTTTTCCCCATCAATTTCGGTGGTTCCTATAACCGAAACCTTACCGGCTGATGAAGTTTGTGTAATGTATCGAGAAGGGCGGTTAATGGATGGAAGCGAGCGATATATTTTGCTAAATACTTTATCGATTTCAGCAACCGGCATGGTAAAGTAATGATGCTCTCCAGTGGGCCGTGCCATATACATCGAATGAAAGCCAATGCCCAACATGGCAAAAATATTTCCCAGATCGATCCAATTTTGAGCCGACTTATCCACATCTACCTTCCCATTATCATCGGTAAATAAACTAATGTGATTCATGATCGGACTCTGGCTTTTAACTGTCAACCCATATAGCTTTAATCTTCTAATTGCAGCTATCGCAGGTAGGTTCAACACCTCCCTGGGCGTTGAAAAATGCGACATAAAAGCCACCTGAATGCCACTGTCAATTAAGTATCGAAAAAGTTCCAGGGTTTTCGTATAGCTATCCTCCAGAATGAGCTCCGGAAGATAAGACAATACTCTTGTTCCAATCCGAATGGTTTTTACATGCGAAAGTTCCTCATCTTCTACAATTGGAATCAGGTATTCGCGTAACCTCTCATAAGGCATATATCCGCCATCTCCACCGGTTATTAAAACATCTGTCACTTCCTTATGACGCTTCAGGTATTCATGAATGGGTTGTATTTTATCCTGGCTAAACATATCTTCATCCCCTCTTACCTGGGCATGCCTGAAGCAATAAGTACAAAAAGCAAAACAACTTTGCGTCGATTCATCAAAAATCAACTGGCATTGCGGGTATTTATGCTGGCTACCCTCCAGAATCACAAGGCCATCATTCTCATCTTCATACCAGGGTTTATTTAATTGTTGTTTCCCATCATGGGGATTTGTATTGCCTTTTATATACTTATCGACAAGTTGCTTCCTTTCTTCATCGGATTTGGCTTTTTTATAGGCTTCAACCGTAGCTTGCTTAATCATACCGGGCTGAGGAAAAACCAGCTGAAACAAAGAATCGTTTTCAAAATCGCTCCAGTTGATGGAGTTCAAAACATGCCTCGTAGCCATAAAGCGGTATATTTTAATAAACAATTCCCGCTCCTCAATGTGCCCTATATTGATTCCATGCGCTTTAAGTACAGAAACAATTTCCCGAAAACCTTTCAAACCGGCATATTGCTTTTTAGTGTGGAATAACAAATCGCTTTTCCTAATAATTCCTGAATAAAGGGAATAATTCTTATGCAGTCGTTTCAATAATCCAGTTGGTAAAAGATTTTCCTTTCCTATAACAGATATTGTACTGTCCGCAAAATTATAGCTGCGAAGCGTACTCATTAAAGCATCATTAAAATCAGGATGCTTAATTTGTGAAAGTAAGTTGGTTACTTGGTACATGCTACACGTTATTTTTGTTTTATTACTATTTTTTTGCTAAAAATTTTTTGACACGAAGGATTATGCTGTTATTTATTAAATGCTACTTTCATTTTTAAGTATAATTTAACACTACACAAAATTTTTTTTCATTTTTTAGTGATTAACAATCCACAAAAGCTGCGCATTCTCAGTTCCAATATTAGAAAAAAGATGATATTGATTTGAATTGAAATAAAAGCTATCGCCCTTTTCTAAATTATATTCTTTTGTATTAAGTGAGACTTTAAACCGCCCCTCTAAAACAAAGCAAAACTCCTGCCTTGGATTCTTACTGGTCATAATATTAGAGGAATCCCCATTTTTATCAAATTCAATGATAAAAGTATCCATCTCTTTTTTGGGATCATGATGTGATAATAAAAACAGCTTGGTGCCCTTATCATTGTCCTTCACAAATTTACGTTCACCTTTCTTTAGCAGGGGATTGTATACCAGATTTTCATATTCACCTATCAATTCTCCTACAGTTGTCTGCAAAGAATCTGCAATTTTCTTTAACGTCAAAATTGAAGGAACGGCTTTGGCTCGCTCTATCTGAGAAATCAAACTGGAAGTAACGCCGATTGCATTCGCCAAATCACTTGTTTGAACATTAAGATATTTTCTTCTTTGTCTTATTCTGTCCCCCAATCTATACATTGTGTCTATGATTAATTGGCTTTTTAAATAATAGTTAACAAATTAAATATAATTTAATATATTATCCAAATAGAAATGAGGCGAATAGATAACCAAACCTGAAATTAAGATTGTTTTTATCATAATTTTCTTAATAATTGGTGATTACATTATTTTAAATATCTTTCACTGAAATTCCTTATTGAAAAACCATCAAACATTGGCTGCTTATCTATTTTAAAAAGGAGATGAAATATTTTCATTCCAGAAGTTCTTTACAGTAGTCTAAATGCTATTATAACACATAAAAAAAGCTGCTCAGCAATAAGACTGAACAGCTTCACCTAAGTGATAAACCAACTTTATCTTATCATAATTTTTTTCACCGACCTTCGTTTCCCTGAATGAATAGCAACAAAATACACACCCGGCAGCAAACTACCTGTATTTAGCTTTATTTGCTTTCCTCTACTCAACAAGTCAATATGCTTCAACCTTCCCATTGCATCATAAA
>CAYVSF010000287.1:0-4592 GCA_964453775.1 uncultured Bacteroidales bacterium | reverse complement strand
TGTAGTAACTTTCCTAGCCAATACAAGAAACCCCAATCTCTTCATCAAGATAGGCTTCTGGAATTTTAAGGACGAAAACACCCTCCTCATTTGTAACTGTTCCTATTTCTCTATCCACAACAGCAGCATTGGCATAAGGGAGTGCCTCCAAAGTTTTTTTATCGACCACCCTTCCCCTTATAATTACATAATCAGTTGAGTCATTTTCTCTTTGTAGTTGATGTCTTGTGGATGGATTTTCTTCTTTTAGGTGAATAACAATCTGACTGCCAACCGCAGTATACATAAGACTCGTATCCTGTAAGATATTGTCAAGTATGTCTACCAGGCACTTGTTTATATATCGATCCCGAATTAATCTTGTATCGTCTATTAAATCAGCATCATAGCTAAAACTAATATCCAAATCATTTCCAATGCTTATCAATACTTCATATAAAGGCTGATCTTTTGCATGAATGCTAAGTTTTTCATGAAGAATGCTTTCTTGCGCACTGCTGAATTTACCTGTAATAGCCAGCAGTATGAGAAGGATTATCCATTTTCGTGTAAAATGTCCTTTTATCTCATATATTTTTTCCCGGCATATAAGCATCATATCTTTTATTTCTCTACTTGTCAACTGTTAAAACAAAAGCATTTTTAACTTTTTCTTTCTTAATTGGGAAGGATGTACAAATGACCTCTAAAACAGTATCGATGGGTTGTTTATTAAATGAGCCAGTCCAATAATAATCCTTAAGCTCTTCGTCAAAATGAATAGAAGTATTGTAGTGCTTTTCAATAGATTGTAATACCCGATCCAGGTTCTCTCCTCTAAAAACCAATTTGCCTGTTCGCCAGGATAAATAATTTGAATTATCATTCAGGTGCTTTTCCAGCTTCTCTCGTTCCGATATTCCAATAAATCCCGGTTCAAGAATGACTTTTTCTTTCTTCTTTTTCGAAGTAAGTTCAACTTTTCCTGTTTCAACAAGCACTTCTACCCGCTGTCCCGGTAATTGTGTGTTCACATTAAATGTAGTTCCCAGAACTTTTATGTTGGACTCTTTAGCTGTAATAACAAAGGGTTTTTCTTTATTTTTAACCACATCAAAGAAAGCTTCTCCGATTAGTTCAACCTGGCGTTCAGCTTTATCAAATGTTTTGGGATAAATTAATTTACTGTTCTCATCCAGCCACACTTTCGTTCCATCTTCCAGTAAAATTTCAGTTCCAATCTCACTTTCTCCGGAAGCATATACATCATGGTTTGCGTTAAATTGAACTTGCTGATAAATAAAATATCCTCCTACAGAAAGCACTGCCAGTATCAAAACTGCAGCAGCATATTTCAATACACCGTATAAAAATATAGTAGGTGCTGTGTTTGTTTGCTCTGTGGAAATTTTTTGTTCAAACTTATTCCAGGCTGCATCAGCATCAAATTGTTTACTCTCGCGGCTCATAGCCATCATCTCCCAATCTTTTTTTAATTGTTGATATTCATTTAAATTCTTCTCATCCTCATTGAGCCATTTGTTTATTGCTTGCTCTTCTGCAGAAGATGTCTCGCTGCAAAAATGCCTGGCAAGTAACTCCCAGTTTATATGTTTATGTATATCTTTCATCTTATACCTCCTTCGGATGTTTGGGTTATACAGCCTCTCTATATTCACCCAATTTTTCTCTAAATATTTTCAAAGCTTTTCCCATATTTGCTTCAACGGTTTTCACTGAGATCGATAGTTTTTTTGCAATCTCAGCATATTTTAATCCCTCATATCTACTCATCGTAAATATTTCCCGACATCTTTCGGGGAGTTCATTCAAAGTTTTTCGGATAATACCTGCAATTTCTTTTGCATTTAATTCCTGTGACGGATCTATAGTTTCTTTGGCATTTATATGCAGTGCATAGTCTTTATATCTATTGGCTATCTGCTCATGTCTGATTTGTTTAAGAGCTGTATTCTTTACAGCCTGCATCAGATACGATTTTAAAGAACTTTTAATTTTGAGCGTGCTGCGCTTTTCCCATATTTTATAAAAAACTTCCTGCACCACTTCTTCTGCTTGTATTTCATTCTTTAAATAAATGTAAGCAAAGTTGCAAAGCATGGCATAATACTCTTTAAAAACAAGCTCAAATGTTTTTAAATCACCCTTATTAATGGCTCTTACAATATCTTTTAATGTACTTTGCATGAAATTATATTTATCTACGAAGATAAAATAATAATTAGAATTCTGCCAGACAATGCAGGGAAGGTAGTTTTTTTACTCTACCCTCCCTGGTATTAACCCCTAAATTAACACTAAAATTATTTATCTGTTATTATAAATCCTGGCTTCTTTTCACTCTCCTGTTCAATCTTCTAATTGCTGTTTCGATAGATTCATCCGGCTTGATATAATTATGCTTACCCCAAAAATCTTCATTGTAGAAATAGCTCACCTGATCAATAAAAACATCTCCAAATTTAATCACTTCGCGATTTCTGAAACGGTCCACATCTTTTGTGCTACGATCTGTAACTGCTATTTCAGAGGTGGTTGTATATGTTGTGTTAAATAGCTTTTTGTCCCAGTCGCATTTGAATTTAACATCACCCCGTGCATAATTAAAGTACCATTTACCATCTTTTTCAGTATAGTTAACATAGTATTTTGCACTTAATGGTTCCACATCAACGGATAAGGGTTTCTTTCTAACAAATAGATGCGAAGAGCTTTTGGGATCATCAAAGTCAAGGGTAAATTCAATCGCAGATATTGCCAAATTCTCAACATCTAAATAAACCTTTCCATTATATCTATAGTAATCATCTACCGGAAGCTGCTCAAATCCTATTATATAGCTTAACCTGTCATTCACTTTTGTGAAACCATCAATAGAGAATTTGAAAAATTGCAATGAATGATCAATAAATAAAGGATAAGGGTTTTTAACGATATCCAAAAGAACCGCTGTTGAAGGACCTCCCTGTAATTTGAAATCAAGGGTGTCCATCTTTTTAACATCCTTGCTTTTACGGCCTTTGTATAATTTAAGCTGATCGGAACGGAAAGTTTTACTATAAGGAGCTTTATATAACTCCAAAACAGCTTCTGATACAGATACATAATTCCAATTCTTTTTAATGGATTCACGATAGAATGCCATCATCATATTGGGATCCTGGCTGTAGTTCTCTTCTATCCTACGCATAGAGCCAACCATTAGAGTATGGGCATCATCCGGTCTGATTTTAATTTCAGACAATGGAATTCGAACACCTCGCATCTCTATTTTATTTTTACGATTTGATAACAGCTCTGCCAGTGGAAGACTTTTATTATCATATCCGATAAAACTAAACTCTACATCCCCATCGTTAACCGCTTTAGGTACTTTTAGAACAAATTCACCATCCATATTTGCCACTGTGGATATATTGGTGTTTTTTAGCTGAATACTGGCGAAGCTTAATGGGTCATTAGTTTCGGCATCTTTAATTTCACCTTCAATAACATAAACAGAAGTATCTTTTTGGGCATCTTTGTTTTTATCAAAAATCCCAGAGTAGGAAGTTCCTGCAGCTGCTGCTGCCAAGTGGAAAAATAAAATGGTTATTGTAATCAATCCACTTAATCCTGATTTGTGCATTTGTGTTTTCATAGCATATTTTTTTATAAATGAATCTTTATTTGTTTCAGGCATCTTTTGCCTGCTTTCAATAATAAGACCCATGGGTATAGTTCTACCCTATATTGAAAAAATAAAAACACATAAATGATTTATAAATCAGAAGGTTAGTTAAGGAAAAATTGAATTACAGTATAAACAACGGGTAGGGTTGCCAGGCTTAAAAGCGTAGTAACAAATAAGTTTTCTGTAGCATGCAGATCGTCGCTATTAAATTTTTTGGCCAGCACTACTACCATAGCCATGCATGGCATGGCAGCCTGCATAACAACAACAGTTTCGGCAGTTTCACCCATTTTCAACCCGGCAAAGTGTTTCAAACCTTCTATAATCAGTAATACGATAAAAGGGATAAAAAGAAGCTTATTAAAACCTAAAACAAAAACCTTAGCTTTCATGAAGGCTTTTAACATGGGATTCTGTGCTAATACAGCGCCTATGTATAACATGGCCAGGTAAATGGTCGTATGTCCTAAATTGTACAAAGGCTGGTAGATAAATTCCGGCAATTTCAGTGAAAACGCAAGCATTATTGTAGCAACTACGAATGATACCGTATTTGGATTTAACAGGTGTAATAAATTCTGTTTAATGCTTAAATTCTTTGTACTGTTAAATATGAATACTCCAATGGTCCAAATAATAACATCTTGCGCAAAATGATAAATTACAGCATAGAGCAAGCCCTCTCCGTTTGGAAACAAAGCACTGAATAAGGGATACCCAAGGAATGCAACATTTCCAAATGTGGTATGTAGCACATGAATATTACCTGTTGTTCCTTTAATACCAAGTATACGTCTTGTTATCATTCCTGCAAAAAGTAGCAGAAACAATGCGAGGAATGAAAATGCAAATACCCATACGATATTACTTAAAATCTCTTTATTGAGGTCGATGTTCGTAACAGATGTTAATATCAGGA
>CAYVSF010000286.1:0-4597 GCA_964453775.1 uncultured Bacteroidales bacterium | reverse complement strand
CTGCTGCTTTGCACCAGGCAGGATATCCGGTTCACAGTCATAGTTTAGAAAACCGAAACCGAAGCCTGGAGTGTGGAATTGGTAAATGTGGTGCATGCGAGATGTTGGTAGACGGCGTGATACGAAGAATCTGTATCACCAAGGTAGATGATGTGAAGGAAGTACGCGAAATCCCTAAAGATTATGAGCCTGAAGTGCAGGAAATAGACAGGGATACATCCATCAAAGTTTACAAAACCGATGTGGTGATTATAGGTGCCGGACCTGCCGGTCTTGCAGCACGCGAAGTCTTGCGCGATCATAAGGTAGATAATATTGTCATTGATAACAATGCAGAAATTGGAGGGCAATTTTTAATGCAGACCCACCAATTCTTCTTTTTTGAAAAAGAGAAGAAATTCGGCGGCATGCGCGGATTTGATATTGCCCGCACCCTGGCCGGACCCGACCACGAAGGAATTTTCCTCAACAGCACGGTTTGGGATATCCTGGAAGGCAACCGACTGGCTGTTAAAAATATCGAAACCGAAGAGATTTATTATGTTGATGCCCAACACCTGATTGTGGCTACCGGAGCCGTTCCTTTCATGCCTCCCTTCGAGAATGATGACGTTCCGGGTGTTTACACTGCAGCTGTAGTACAAAAAATGATGAACACCGAATTTACCCTGCTGGGGAAAAATGTCCTTACAGTAGGTGCCGGAAACATTGGTTACCTTACGTCCTACCAGCTGATGCAGGCCGGTGCGAATGTAAAAGCCATTGTAGAGGCGCAAGCAAACGAAGGTGGATTTCCCGTGCAGGCGAACCGCGTGAGAAGGCTGGGTATTCCCATTATCACTTCAAAAATTCTTGTAAAGGCTATTCCTAATGAGAACTACGACGGTGTAGTGGGGGCTGTGGTGGCCGATGCCAAAAACTTTGAACCCATTCCCGAAACCGAGCAGGTAATTGACGGCATTGATGCCATTAATATCTGTACCGGCCTTGTTCAGGATGATCAATTGCTGATTAAAGGAAAAGAGATTTTCGGACGCAACTGCCACGGTGCAGGAGATGCCATTCGCATTGGTGAAGGAACCAGCGCTGTATTGCGTGGAAAACAAGTGGCCTACGATATCCTGGAGGAGATGGGCGAGCGCTACAATTACGATCATTTCCTAAGCATCTCCAAGGAGTATATCGATTCGCAGCAACACCCGGTGCGTGTGCAGGAAGATGTTTTCAAGCCCAGCAAGGAACGTGCAGAAGCTAAACCTTTTGTGTTGATCGACTGCCTCTACGGATTTGCCTGCAACCCTTGTGCATTTGCCTGTCCATATGGTGCCATTACCAAATCTTCAACCAGCACGATTCCTCATATCGACTTTGACAAGTGTATCGGCTGCATGAAGTGCGTATATCAATGTCCCGGACTGGCGATTTTTGGTTACAACCTAAAGAAAGACTGGCTCTTCCTGCCTATTGAATATGAAGTAGAAGAAGGTGCCGAAGTCTTCCTGGTAGATAACAACGGCGAACAGCTGGGCGAAGGTGTGATAGAAAAGATCCTGCGCAAGGAAAATAAAACCAATGTAGCGCGTGTAAAATCTAACGATGTGCATGGTGAAAACCTGATGAATGTGCGTGGGTTTATTGCGAAGAAAGATTTCCCCGAAGCTATCGACTATAAAAACTCCGAAGACAAGAGTGAAGCAGACCAGTACATCTGCCACTGTGATGACGTTAAGCTAACTGATATTCTGGATACCATTGGTAAACGAAAGTTCATTTCTGTGGATGAGGTAAAACACACCACCCGTTTAGGGATGGGTGCCTGTCGCGGAAAACGTTGTATCAAGCGCCTGAAGACCGTACTTCCCAAGTATGGTGTTTCGCTGGTGGGCGATGCCACACCACGTGGCCCGCTTTCGAACCAGCTTTCCATGGCAGAGCTTTACCCGCATAAGCCACATGAGCAAATTATCACCCACCTTAACGGCACACAACGCAAGCAGGTAAAAGTACAGGCACTGGTTGCCGGTGGCGGTATTGGTGGTAGTGCGCTATTTAGATATTTAGCTGAGGAAGGTCAGAACCCCGTGCTCATCAACTTCGGACGTGGGGCATCCTGGCGGAACATTGCCGGTGGACGACCCAATTTTAGTCTGCCCGAGCTTTCCGACATTGCCCGTCATAACAAAGCCATCTTCGAAGAATTGCAGGGCATAGACAACATCGACTACCGCCCCATCAATTATGTAACCATGGCGCATGACGATAACATTTACAAGGCACTGGAAGCTTCCAAAGCCTGGAGCGATGCCTATATGATTGAGCCCAAAGATTTCAACAAAGAGATATCGCCCTATTTTAATACCAACCTCAAGACCTACCAGGCTGCCCTCATCACTAAAGATTGCTGGCAGGCCACACCGGGAAGGGTGATTGATCTTATCCGTAAGATTGGTATTGACAATGGCGGCCAGGTACTGGAAGATTGCCAGCTGATAGATGTGAATAAGCAGGGCGACGACTATCATGTGCTGGTTCGTGATCACAATAAAGAATATGTGGAATACATCACCCCGCATTTTGTAAATGCTTTGGGACCGGAAGGCGACAAATACGCGAAGAAACTGGGCATTGAAACCGGAATCTTCCCCGTGAAGCACCAGGCCTTTATTACCAGAAGGCTGCCCATGATGGGAATGAACAATATTCCATTGCCCATGGTGATTGACCGCAGAAAGTATAAAGGATTTGTAGCCGTTTATGGTCAGCAGCTGGCAGAAACCGGACAGGTTATCGGTTGCGCCTCCCCTGCAGTTGAACATATGGAAACGGACAAGAATCTGAAGATCAACTCGCAGGACTTCCTGGAGATTGTTTCCGAAATTTTTGTGGACTGGTTGCCCAACCTCTCCTCTGTAGGATTCCAGGCGGTATGGTCGGGATACTATGTGGAACCACGAATGATTATCGACCCCGAGCTGGGCTTGTTTATTGGTCTGCGCGGACAGGGTTTCATGCTGGGACAATACCTCGCCAAGCTTTATGTGGACAAGCTACTGGGCAAGCAGGTACCCGAATACTTCGACCGCCTGAAGTTAAGTGGCGACGGACTCTTAGAAAAAGCGTTCAAATAGAACATCCAAATAGACTGAAAAAGCTGCTCCGGAAAGGGCAGCTTTTTTTTTGATGTCTTACATTCGCCAGATTTTTTGTGGCCCGACCTGATACTGTCCCTTTCCGCCATATCCTCCAGGCAATCCGCCCTGCTTTGTTTCTTTCCCGCCCTGTCATTTTATGCTTCCGCCCTGGCTTTTTAGCTTCCCGCCCCGCCAGTCCAGCTTTCAGCCCTGCTTTATTATCTTTCCGCCTAGCATGCTGAGCTTTCCGCCGTGTATTTTTAACCCTCCGCCCTGCCCTTAACCCTACCCGCCGCCCATAAAACCTCACCCGCCTTAGAGCTAATGGGGGATACAACTCATTTCCCTTTTTGCACTTTACTCTTGCCCCTATTTTTCATACCTTTGATAGAAACCTAAAAGATACGAGCATGGACAAAAGAACCTTTATTAAAACGAGCGCTTTATTAGGACTGGGAGGATTATCGGTAGCACCGGCTTTTGGCGGAAAAACCCGCACCGCTGCGCCCATACTGGCCGAGACCGATCAATTTACCGATGCCAATGGCAACTACATTCTTCCGGAACTTCCATATGATCATGGCGCACTGGAACCCCACATCGATCGCCTTACCCTGGTGATTCATCACGATAAGCATCACGCAGGCTACGTAAGGGGCGTCAATGCAGCCACCAAAACCATCAAGGAGAAAATGACACAAAATGATTTTTCTGATATCAAGCATTGGGAACGCCAGCTGGCCTTCAATGGTGCCGGTCACTTTCTGCATACGCTCTACTGGAACAACATGGCCCCCAGCGGCACCGAACGCAGTAAAACACTGGAACAATACATTAGCAAGTCGTTTGGCAGTTTTGACACCATGATGAACTACTTTGCCGCGGCCACCGGATCGGTAGAAGCCTCGGGATGGGGCATCCTGGCCTATGAACCCGCTGCTGACAAGCTGGTGATTTTGCAGGCCGAAAAGCACCAGAACCTGAGCCAGTGGCTAAATATTCCCCTCCTGGTTTGCGATGTATGGGAACATGCCTACTACCTAAGGTACCAAAATAATCGCGGGGAATACATCAAGCAATTTATGGAAGTGATCAACTGGAAAAAAGTTTCCGAACGCCTGGAAGCTGCGCTAGGCTAGGCATCTTAAAATATAAGCTAATCAAGTAGGGTATATAGAATAAACTTACTTATTCTATATTTATCCCTCTCACAGAACCGTGCGTACGGGTCCCGTACACGGCTCATGCTAGACCTTATTCAGTACCGAATAGAACTGATGCAACGTCTTGGTCTTTACATTCTCCATATTGAAGAGGTGCATTTCATCGAACCAAGAGTTGGGAAGTGCCATATTAAGCAACTGACAACTTGAATTACGCCAGCGAGTTACAGAAATTTTCTCAAAACTGCTGTTAATATCAGATTGTGGCTTAAAGTGTCAAAGCACTTTGATAAATCCATATCT